>JAKFVC010000296.1 GCA_021732415.1 Planctomycetaceae bacterium | reverse complement strand
GCCGGATGAGTTGCACGAGGTTTCGCTGGCAGACGTCCGGCCTGAGCCGGTGCGGTGGTTGTGGCCGGGGAAGATTCCGCTCAATAGGGTGACCGTGATTTATGGTGAGGCGGGGATTGGGAAGACTTCTCTAGGGCTGGATCTGGCGGCCCGGGTGTCGGCTGGGATTAGCTGGCCGGATGGGGCTGGGGCTCCGGAGGCGGGACGCGTGCTGATTGTGAATGGCGAGGATTCTGTGGGGGACTCGATCTGTCCGCGGCTGACGAGTAGCGGGGCGAATCTCAAGAACATCTCGGTGATTGCCGGCATGCAGCCAAATGGCACGCGCTCTGGCTGTTCGATCAATCAGCCGCTGGGCGTTAGCCCCCGGTTCGGGCAACAATCGACTCAGATTTCTGAAGAACCGGACGCTAACGCGTACCGGCTGATTGGCCAGGACGCAATGCGAGTGCCATCTGGCATGCGGGGGTTTGATCTGGGGCGGGATCTGCCTGTGTTGCGGTCGCGGATTGAAACGTTAGGGAATGTCCGGCTGGTGATCATCGATCCGTTGGAAGCGTACCTCGGGAAGGTGGGATCGAATCGGGTGAAGCTGCGGGAGTTGGTGGCCTCGTTGTCGAAACTGGCGGCTGACTGTGGTGTGGCGATCGTGGTGATTTCGGCGGCGACGAAGTGTGATCTGCCGGTCAAGCACGTCTGGCGGGTCGACTGCGAGGTGCTTGATGGGGCAGCTCGCTGCTGGGTGCCGGTGAGGCACAACTGCGGTCCTCTGCCCGACGGGTTGGGATTTCGGATCACTGACGTCGGGGTGGTCTGGCAGCCGGGACGCGAGGCTCCGACCGAGTCTCGGGTGCGGGGGACCTCAGCCCGACATGCGCGCTGCCGGCAACTGCAGGAGCAAGCCAACTGGCTGCGGGACTACCTGGCAGGGGAAGCACGTCCGGCCAAAGAGGTGCTCGCGGCCGCTGGAGCCGCCGGCTGGTCGACCGGGCAGATCAAGCGTGCGAAGTGGGAACTGGGGATCCGGTGTTATAAAGAATCGGCGGCTAAGGGGCGGTGGATCTGGGACGCCTGCGGCGAGAGAGTAGAGGGGAGTGAGTTGAAAGTAGACTTAAGACGGGTCGAAGAAATCAAAGAAGTCAAAGAGTTCAAAGAAGTCAAAGAAGTCAAAGAAGCCGAACGGGTCAAAGAGTTCAAAGAAGTTGCGTAGGTCCAATCGACGATTCCAGAAGCACACACGGTTGCTGAGGCGATGAAGCCGATGGCAACCACTAAAAACACAGGCATGGCATCAGATCGCATCGTTAGTAACCCCCAAGCTGGAACTGATAAGCTGTTCGCGTGACAGTATATCAGGTGAAGTCTGCGGAAGGGTACTATCGATCGGAAATCCGGTACGGCATCGAGCAGCCAATGTCATCGACCGACATCGAGCCGAGCGCCTTCTCTCAGCTCTGCGCGGTCCGTAACATACAAGGAGCGTGAACCGTGATTGATTCAATCAGGACTTCGATCTTTAGTAACAACAGAATTGGTCCGACACATGGCCACCGCGCCACAAACGACTCCGCCTGAGCCGCCCGTCTCGGCTTCGAAACGGACGTTTGCTGTCATTCTGAGGATCCTGAATCTGTTCGGAATCATCGCACTGGTGGGAACGGGATTAGCGCTGTTTTGCGAGTCGTTCTGGATCGCAGATCTGGCGGCTCAATTGCGCGTGCAATATGTCCTGTTGCTGATCGCGGCATTGGTCCCCTGGGGCATTCGACGCAGTTATCGGTGGGGCGTATTGGCCGTTGCGGCGCTCGTTCTGAATCTCTGGCCCATTGTGCCGTATTTCTTCGCGAAACCTGTGGCTGGTAATCAATCGGACTTCTCGGGATCTGCTGATCGAAAAGCGCTTCGGCTCTTAATCTTTAATGTACTGAGAACTAACACCGCAATTGAAACCACGCTCGAAGAGATCCTGCGTGAGGACGCAGATTTCGTGTATCTCATGGAAGTGGCGCCGATCTGGAAAGCGAGGCTGGAGGCTCTGAAGGATCGGTACCCCTTCCAAAAGTTGATCTGCCGGGATGACTACACGGGGGTGGCATTTCTCTCGCGGCAGGCTTGGGAGTCTCTGGAGATTGTGGACACCGATGATGCCAACCCCCCGCTCGACGTGCGATTTCCAGCGTTGCTGGGGCAAGCGACGGGATTCCGGATGATCGTGACGCATCCGCTTCCGCCATTGGGGGCCGACTTGACCGCGGCGCGCGATCGTCAATTAATCACGCTGGCTCGACGGCTGTCGCCCGATGAACCGTGTATTATGGCGGGGGACTTCAACCTGACTCCGTGGACGAGTCGGTTTGCGAAGATTCTGGTGGCAGGGCAATTGCAGGACAGTTTTCTGGGCTTGGGGATTCAACCCACGCTCACGCCACTGCCTACGTTAATGGGTGGTCTTAAAGTGGATCACATACTCGTCAACCAGGGCGTGTCAGTAGATCGAATGCGAATCGGAACTAGCCGATACTCTGACCATGCGCCGGTTGTGATGGAGTTCGCAATCGCCGGAAGAAAACAGAAATAGAATCCATCCAGGCCGAGATTGCGATCGACTGGAGCGTTTCCAAGATCGGTGTAGCGGAATCTCGTAAGAGTTCCGCCCCCAAAGTCTGGAGACTATCGCGGAACTCTCACGAGATTCCGCTACAGAGATTCTGGAATTGCTCTGGCTGGTTTACGGCTGAGCTTGCAGCGCGCCTATTTCTGTGTTCGTGATCGCTCGACGGTACAGTCGCACTTCACGGATACGGCCGGTGAAGAAGTCTTGCTCGCCAGAGCCGATGCGTAGTGGCTGGTTCGTAGACAGGTCGTAGTCCTCGTTGCGGAACGGGGCCGAGTTCGTGACCAACTGGCCATCGACATAAAGCCGAAGTTCTCCACCCGAACGCTGAGCGACAAGATGTTTCCAGCCGGCGCCGAGGTCCTTGTCATATGAGATGCATTCGCCCGCCTTGAGTGAATAGACGCTGCCGCGCACGCCGGCGGGGGCATCTTTCAGGGCGCTGGTGCAACTGCCGATGCTCGCAAATAACAGACCTTGATGAACGGTCAAACTAGTGACTCGCGTCCAGTTATTGATCTCGGCGCGGGCAGGGTCGGTTGGCGGACCGGGCTCCCAGCCGGGGGGCGAGAAGAATTTGCGTAACGAGGTCCAACCTTGTTCGTCGTCGTAGCGCGAGACTTCGCCGCGGGGAATCGCTCCCGCGTAGAGCTTCCCGTTATAGACAGTCAGGGCATTGATCTCCGAACCGTCCCCCAGACGGCCGCGGTCTGTCCATTGCTCGGCACCTTGATGTTCGACGACGCGCGCTTCTGGCCACATGCCCGCTACCAGCTTGCCGCGAAAGATCTCCAGCGAATGGACCTGCAGGTACGGTTTTTGATCGACGGGTGTGTGACCGATGGGGGTGCCGGCGAATTCCCAGTTCTTCCCGTCGAAGGCGTACACGTTGGGATAACCGACATACAACTTGCCGTCGTGGACCGCCATCGCGTGTGGGTAGCAGTTCTTCGGTTGCTCGGCGGGCAAGCTCCCCGCGACGGCCCAGCCTTTGACGCCGTCCCAGACGTAGACTCGATAGGGGCGGCCCGTCCATTGCTTTTCACCGGGGGGAGGGATGCCTCGATCTCCGCCCACATAGAGCTTGCCGCCGTACGTGGCCATGCAGTTGATACGCAGCATTTCGCTGGGCTGGCCGCAGTCGGTCCAGGTGGTGCCACCTGCGTAACGATAAACGCGGGCGGGCTCGTAATCGCCAGAGAAAACCCGCGTCCAATCGTAGGTGGACGTGCCGGCGTACAAGTGCCCTTGATGAACGATCAGCCCCATCACGCCGGTCGTCTTGCGCTGACCGACTCGGCCACAGTCGACCCACTGCTTGCCGCCAGCGTAGCGGTAAACATGACACCAACCCGCTTCATCCGCAGCGTCAATGGTGGCGGCATACAAGTGCCCGTCAAACACCGTGAGCGAGTTGCTGACGTAGTTGCTGGTGGGATTGGGGCGTCCGCAGTCCTGCCATGCACCGAGCTTGCCGTTATCGATCCCGAAGTAAACGTGCCGATCATCTCCGGACGACTGATACCCGCCGGAGCTCGCTTTCAGATTGAGCGTTACGCCGCGCCGCAACTGCGGGTCATACCAACTGAAGACATCGCCCAGCGTGTCATCGACGATCGTATCGGTATGGACCCAGGCCGAGATGCTGAAGTCACCACGACCAAGCTGGAGCGACTCGCTGGCTGGAACTGAGAGATACGCGCTGCGTCCGTCGAACGCGCTGGCTTCCAAGTCGACTCCATGATTGACGGCGTGCTGCTGATGTCCCGAATGATCTTGGCAATCGCCCCGCAGCTTCCAATAGCCAACCAGTCCCTGCTGGAGGTCGATGTTGGTGGTGGCTGCAACTGCCGGTTCGGCCGCGCGCAACGCCTGACCGTAATCCAGGCACCAGACGGCGAATGCGATCAACACCAGCAGCCTGGTAGCGTATTTCATGTTGAGTTCCTGGCGAGACTGTCTAGTCGCAGACCTGTCTCCGCTGAGGGGGATGGCGTTCACAGCTCTGGCCTGCAGGGCCTCAGCCATTTTCCGAACGCATTCAGTTCAGTCCGTGGAGCAATCGGCGCAGCTGTCCACTTTATGATGGTGTATGATTTCAAATCCGCTGATTGTCGGGCAGTGCAGGTTCTTTCTATTCTTGACACAGAAGGCGCTATAATCATCTTCAGCCAGGCTATAGTAGACGCAACAGGTGGAACCGGGACGCTCGGCTCTCGCGACACCGGCGGATAACGCGCCCAGGGCGCCGACTGCGGCCATGGCCTTGACACCGAGTTTGCCAAACAGCCCGCGACGGGAAACCCGCAGCGCCATCTCTTCCGCGAAATCACCGATTTTCTCAAGCATGCTCGAATTCCTTGCTGGTTGAGGAATAAGAAGAAGCTGAATCGTCAGACGCAGCCCCCTCCTTCCCATGTCCCACCGCTTCCGCCAGGTCCTCGCCTTGGCCAGCGCGGGTCAAGACGTAGTGGATATGTTGCCGGTTGTTAATGATGCCGGTCGACCGAATGATGCCGCGCTCGTCGATCAGAAAAGCGAACGGCGTCGCGAACATCTCATACAGTTTGGAGACCGTGAAATGCTCCTGAGTCAGCACCGGAAAGCGCGCCCCTGCTTCAGTGGCAAATTTGAGTGTCGCTTCCGGGGTCCCGTTGTTGATTACGACGACTTGCAAATCCTCAGCGCGGCTCACCCGGTTCAGTTCGGGCATCACACGCTCACAGGGACCGCAGCCCCCCTGCGTAAAAACGAGCAGCACCCTGCGACCGCTGAAGTCCTGCAGCGACACCTGTTTCCCGTCGGTATCGGGCAACGCAAATTGAGGAGCTTTCTGGCCAGGCCTGAGACCACTTCGTCCCACGTGCCGGGTCGCAGTCGCTTGCATTTGTTCGAGCTGCCAACTCAGCAGGCCCAGCGCCCGCAACGTACCGATCAGCAGAAAGCCGAGTACAAGAACGAGCAACCAGAGCAGCACGACGGACACAACGAGGAAGGTTTGCAAGACGAGCACTTCCAATAGACGAATGAACCGCGCACGAGAGCGCCGCCGACCACAAGGGCCCAATCCATCGACATATTGTCAACTGAGCGATAAGCGCTGTCAAGCAGCGATCTGATGATCTTGAGGGCCCAGCAGAGAGAGATAATGGGGCATTCATCAGATCGGGGAACGTTCCCTAACGACCGGCCAATTTTGAAGTTTGAAAGCCCGACCCCTGCGTGCGCTCGATCTGCTGCCAAACGGCCAGGTTCGAGGGCGCACAGGGGATGGAATTTCGCCCAAAGCTTTTTGTGGCTTTTGTCTAGGAGCAATCTGAGAGGGTTGGCTGAGCTGAAAATCGTGGTTTTCGTACGCTGGGCTGATTCCGCGATTGGTTGTGGGCTGGTTATCGTTGCTGGCGGGAAGAAGTCGCGCCTGACGGCGAGAGAGTTGAAGTGGAGAAAATGGAGAGTAGATCGGAGCGGAGACTTCGAAGGGGTCGAAGAAGCCGCGGCGCCAATACGTACAATGTCCCTTTCCCACCCTAGGAGTAATCCCCATGCAAGACGATGTCGCGGCGCTGTTCGCGTACGATCGCTGGGCCAATACCAAGGTCCTCGACGCCTGCCGCAAGCTGACCGCCGAACAGTATGTCGTGGAACCGGTCCCGGGGTGGTCGTCGGTGCGCTCGACCGTCCAGCACATCACCCTGGTGACCGACATCCACCTGCGCACGCTGGCTGGCGATCTGAATGACGGCCTTCCGACCGCAGCCGACTTGGCCACGGTGGACGACGCGGCGCGGTTGCTGGAGCGTGCCTACCGCCGCTTCGAGGAACTGCGTCCCACGCTCACGCCGGAGTGGCTCAACACCCTGCTGACGCTGCGTGGGCGCGACGACAGAATCGGTGACTACTCGTTTACTCTGCCACGGTGGGCGATGCTGCGCCATACTGTCAATCACTCCACTTACCACCGCGGTCAGGTCGCCTCCAAGCTGAAACAGTTCGGGATCGAACAATCGATCTCCGACTTCTTCTTTTGGGCGATCGAGCAGATTCCTCAGGAGGCATAAACCGCAACTGCGTGCGGCACGGCTCTGGGTTGCATCTGTTGTCGCCCCCGTTGGGCTTGCCCCAACGGAGCGCTGACTGGCCAGCTACTAGAGGGAAACGTTCCGGACCCTCAACGCGTAGTCTCCGATGCCCCCTGCCGCCGTGAGCGAATCATGGTTACAGCAGCGACTGGCTGGCGGCAGGGGGCATCGGAGACGTAAAGGTTGAGAAATTTGCAAATCTTAAGGTTGGGTAGCTGACCAGTCAGCGCTCCGTTGGGACAAGCCCAGCGGGGGCGGTTTCCAAGTGCCCCCATCAAATAGCGGCTGCACCACACGTCAGTTGGATCCTGACAATAACTTGTCTCAATATGTCGCTCGCGTTAAATTCTTATGAAGCGAGCATCAGCCTTACGAGGGTGGGCTAGCGAAGTTAAGATGGGCCGCGATTCTTAATGTGCAATCTCACAGGATTGCCGATTGGACCTGCCGTTCCTGAGCTGACTTCATCATGACGAACCCACCCGTCCCTGAAAGTCGTACCTACGTCCACGAAAAATGCCAAGGCGTGACGGAGGTGCGCGAGAACTCGTTCGAAGAGATGTCGAATCCGCTGTCGGATGTTCCCCAAACCTGGTGTAGTGTGTGTGAGGCGTTTGGACCGGTGTCGGAATTCGCTTGGGCGGACACCGGCGAGAAGATCACCGACTACCGGGCTCGCCACAGTGCCCGGGCCACGTCCGTGGAACGCCTCTTCTGTTCGCGAGGCGTCTGGTTTGGGGTGCTGGGAGTGGCGTTGATTGGGGGCTTGGTCGGAGGCTACTTTCTCTTCGCAGACTCGCGGTGGCAGATGCAACTCGTCATGGTCCCATTCACGGCTTTCGCGTGCGTGTTGATCATCGGCGCCATCATGATTGAGTCGACGAAGACCATCTTGTGGCGCGTCTGTGGATTCCGTGAGACTCGCCTGCTGAAATAGTCTGACATAAGTCACTAAGAGGTACGGTATGCCAATCAAATTCGAATGCTCGGATTGCGGAGAGACTCTGAAGGTGAAGGAAGAGTACGGCGGCCGCAAGATTAAGTGTCCGCATTGTACGGCGGTCATTCGGGTGCCCGCTGATAATGAGGAATCGGACGAAGAAGAAGTCGTGAGTCGACCCCGATCGTCTGCAGCGGCTTCGCGCTCGAAACAATCTCCACGCAGTCGCAGCCGAACGAACGATGAAGAAGAGATGGAGGAATTGCCTCCAACATCGAAAAAGAAAAAGAAGAAGACGTCCTCGAAATCGAAGTCTGGCTCGGGCGGCAAGGTTCCGATGTGGGCGATTGTGGCCGGTTGCAGTGTGGCTGGCGTCGTGCTGATTGCGGGGATCGTGTTCATCACGACGAAGCGACCCGCAGCAGGAGCGAATGCGCAAGTCGCCGGCGCTGGCCAGGCCCAGCCGGTTGCGAACGTGGTGCAGGCTCAAGTGGAAGGGCCTCATCCCAAGATTCGGATGAAGTTTGAGATGCCGTTGAATTGGACGAGCGAAGGCAGCATTGAAGACAACCGGTGGCCGTGGGCCACAATGAAAGGTAACGGCCAGGTCATTAAGTTTTCGGCCAATCGTTCTCTCGCCGGTAACGCGGAAACGATGACCACTATGGGCGGACTCGATGAAAAAATGAAAATGTCCCATACCATGCGTGGCACTAAGTTGCAGGCCGAGAACACCGATTGGGTGGACGGCCAACTGGGCGTGCACCCGGGGAAAAATGGACCAGTGGTTTATAGCGACTACGAATACAAAGGCGTGTTTGGCAAAGGCTACGGAATTCGCTGTACCGTCCTCGGCCCGGTGATGCCGTGTAATTTAATGCTCGAGTGCGGTCAGTCAGCGCGCGACCAGTGGCGTCCGACACTGCTGGCGATCGCGGAGTCGATCCACTTTGTCAGCATCAAAGAAAACGGCCAGGAAGAGCGTGATGATTTTGACTTCGGGCCCGGCGATGACAAGGTAGGTGACGCAAAGCCCGGTGACGAGAAGGCCGGCGCCGACCCGGCGGAAATGGGTGAAGACCCCGAAGAAAAGCCGGAAATCAACTGAGTACATGAGCCGGCGATTGAACCTGTTTTGCTACCCTCAAGCCGAACGGCTGAGAGTCTGCCTGCCCTCACTTCTTCCTGTTGGAGGCCTCGACGTCCGCCAGCATCCGGTCTAGCTCCGGGCGCGACAGCAGCCGGCCGTTGACGACGACGGCGGCGATCTTCGTGGTGTTATGGATGTCGGCCAGGGGGTCGGCGTCGAGCAGGACCAGGTCGGCAAGTTTGCCCGGCTCTATGGTGCCCAGGTCCTTCTCCCGGCCAAAAAACCGCGCCGGGTTGCGGGTGGCAGCCTGGAGCGCCTCCAGGGGCGTGAAGCCGCACTCGACGACCAGCAGGGCCAGCTCGTCGTGCAGGCTGAAGCCAGGGAAGACGTACGGCACGCCGGGCGTGTCGGTGCCGGCCATGAATGGTACGCCCGCCTGGTGCATCGCCCGGACCAGACCCGTCGTCCGCTTGTGTCTGCGCGTCAGTTCGGCGTCCGTCTCCGGCGACAGCTTGATCAGCGTCCAGTACGAGCTTAAGGACGGGGGCATGTATTTGACGCGCGGGTCGGCGGTGAATTTCGGGTCGTCGAGGCTGACCAGAGAGTGCACGACGGTCAGCGTGGGGACATGCCAGGTGCCATTGCGGACGAAGCGAGCGTAGAGGGCGCGGGCCTTCGTGTCGCTGACGCTGTCTGCGGCCCGGGCGCCGATGCGCCCCAGCAGCTCCATCGCCGACTGGTTGTTCACTAGTGCCGCGACCGCCTCGCGGCGCAGCTCGTCCTCCTTGTCCGAGCTGGCGAGCTCGACCCCGGTGAGGTGCTCGATGCTCTTGTGGCCCAGGTCGGACGCCTCGGTAGCGCTGACCGACTCGGGGATGTGACCGACGAAGGGGAGACCCTGCAGCTTTGCCTCGTCGGCGATCGACAGGTATGCCTCGCGGGACAGTTTTGTGTAGACCTTGACGAAGTCCGCCCCCATCTTCTTCAGCTTGCGGACGGCCTCGCGCCCTTCCGCGGCGTCGGCGGCGACGAGCGATCCGGGCACGAAGGGATTGGGCCCGTCCACAAGCGGCCCGGCGACGACGATGCGCGGGCCGGGCTGTTGACCCTCCTGGACCTGCTTCCGCAGGGCGAAGGTGGCGTCGGGATCCATGGCATGCATGTCGCGGACGCCGGTGACGCCGTTGGCCAGGTAGAGCGACAGGAAAGACGGGCTGACGGTATGCACGTGCATATCCCACAGGCCAGGGATGAGATACTTCCCCTTGCCGTCCACAACCTGGGCCCCCGCGGGCACCCCGACCTCGCCCATCGCAGTGATCCGGTTGCCGGTGATGATGACCGTGATGTCCGGCCGGGCCGGCGCGCCAGTGGCGTCGATGACGGTAACTCCGGTGATGGCCAGCGACTTCGCCGGCGCGTCTACGGCCTGGGCATGGAGCGCCCCGGCCAAGGCAACTACGGTCAGGCAAGCGATCACATGCTTCATCGGACCCTCCGGACGGTGCGGGGAAATCGGCACGTATGATTGTACGACTTCCGGAGACGCTCCAACGACAAGAAACTGGATTTCAACTCCGCAATTTGCCACTTAGAAATTGGTTATGGCACATTTTGTGTGCGACCAATCCCTACACCTTGGCGCCAAACCAGAATGGATCTCGGCTGAAGTCCAGCGAAGAGGTGTTGTTGCCAAAGTCGAGGCGACGGGATTTGAACTCAATTGGTCGAACCTGGTGCGCGTCGGTCAGACACGCCGCAGCATCGGGAGGCTTTTTCTTTAAAAGCACTTGCTTTTCTTCGTGAGGAATCGCGGTGGACGGCATCCAAGGTCCAGTAACAGACCACGAGACGAGCCAGGCGGGCACAAATGCAGCGGCCTGAATGAAAACAGTCGCTGAAGTGACGCGACTCGTCGCCGGTTGGTGTCGACCTTCCGTTTCCACTCTATCCCGAGGAAAGAATTGCCATGTCCACCACAACACGCGAAAAAACGTACGCCACACAAAGGACCCTTCAGCACTTCGTATCTGCCGCGGCAGACTGGTCCGAACGGATTGAAGCGGTCGGACGCCATTCCATTCGATACGGCCTGGTCCTGATCCTGCTGTGGATTGGCGGGATGAAGTTCACCACCTACGAAGCCGAGGGCATCTCAGGATTCGTCTCGAACAGCCCCTTGATGTCCTGGGCCTATCTGGTGTTTAGCAAAGAACAGTTCTCAGCGATCTTGGGCATCGTTGAAGTGCTGACCGCCGTGCTGATTGCTACCCGACCATTTTCGGCAAGACTTTCGGCAGTGGGGAGTGCGTTAGCCGTGGGCATGTTCCTCACGACTCTCACGTTCCTGTTTTCTACGCCGGGTGTCGTTGAACCTTCGCTGGGTTTTCCGGCCCTGTCCGCTGTTCCGGGTCAGTTTCTCATCAAGGATGTCGTCTTGCTGGGCGCTGCTCTCTGGACGACAGGCGAAGCACTTCGGGCAGTTCAATCGGAAGAAATGTGATCTGGCCTCCGTTTCTCGCAGCCTCCTGCACCCGACTGGATGAAGGCGGGCAGCTCACCGCAGCCGGTATGCAACAAGAGTTCGAAAGTTCAAGCTGAGGTTCACAGACGAAGATTCTACTTGCAGGGGGAACGGGAGCGATTGGTCGCCCGCTGATTGCGGCATTGCTTGCCAATGGACACGCTCTAGTTGCTCTGACCCGTTCTCCGGAAAAAGCTCAGGCTCTCGTGGAGCAAGGCGTCGAGCCTGTCATCGCGGATGTGTTTGATGCCGATGCGGTCCAAGCCGAGGTCCGTCGCGCTCAGCCGGAAGTCGTGATAGAACAACTCACCGCGCTGCCCACAACCTACACCCGCGAGTCGATGAGGGCCGCCGCCCCCTTCAACACTCGCCTTCGTTTGGAAGGGGGGGCAAATGTGCTGGCAGCCGCGCAAGCGGCAGGCGTGCGGCGGTACCTGAGGCAGTCGATCGCATTCTGGGCGGTTCCTGGTATTGGATTGGCCGACGAAGAAACGCCTCGGGCATTTGATGCCTCACCCGCCGTTGCAGCGGATGCGCGCGTCGTCACTGAGATAGAACAGCGTTTGCTACGAAGTGCCAACATTGAAGGGATTGCTTTGCGTTATGGCTTCTTCTATGGACCCGGTACCTGGTTCAACCCCGATGGCGATGTCGCCCAACAGTTGCGACAGCAACAGTTCCCGATCATCGGGAATGGCGCGGGTATCTGGTCTTGGCGACACATTGAGGACGCGGCGATTGCCACCGTTGCCGCAGCAGAACGAGCCAATCCTGGGGTCTATCTGATTGCAAACGATCACCCTTTATCAGTACGCCAATGGCTCCCTGCGTTTGCCCAATCGCTGAATGCTCCACCTCCGCTGCAGCTATCGGTTGAGGATGCTCTAAAAGGGGATGGCGGCGCGGATGCCGTTTACTACGGGACTCAGATGCATGGCGTCTCGAACGCCAAAGCAAAACGCGACCTGAGTTTTCAGCCGCGACCGTTGGAATGGGTGGCAGACGCTGCGGTGGCTCATGCTGGTTGACTCGTTCAATCGATTGCAAGTTCTCGGGGATGCAGAAAAGAGTCCTGACCCTTTCGCTCCCCTCTCCCCTTCGCGGGGTGCAGTCGTCAAAAGGCGATAACGAGTTCTGCGTCAAGCGGAAGCGTTGCCGATCACAGCCGGGTGCCTCGCAAACGACCAGTGGTTGTGCGCTATGTTCCACTTTCCATCCGCAAGGCGATAGACCTGAGTGCAGTTCCAAAGCGGAATGGGCTGCAGTTCTCCGTTTTTGCCTGCCAGGTGGTTTTGCAGGTTGTAGGTCAGGATGGCGATGTCGCCTGCATCGTTGACAACGACCTGTGGATCGAACTGCTCGCTACGGACCACTGGTGTGCCCGTGAAATACTTGTCGAAATGCTCTTTGACTGCCTGCCGACCAATTAAACACCGATCCGTTAGCGGATCGAAATAGGTCACGTCTTCCCGGTAAGCTTCCAGAAATCCTGTGCAGTCTCCATTATTCCAACGTGCGTTGATGGCGTTTTCGATCTTCAGGACGGCTTCTGTAATTTTGACTATGTCGCAACTCACAGCATTTCCTTTCATACTCAGGCTCACCTTTGCCTCTACTGTCGACGTAAAATGAACCAGTAAGCTGATTTCCAAGGCTCAAACGCCGGCCGACCGCCCGGTTTTGTCAGGGCGTCTTATTCGATCCCTTCAGCCAAAATTCCAAGAACTCCAGTTCGATTTCGAGCGCTTCAGGTGTCGGTATGTGCGAGGGCCGGGCGGTCATCGCGACTCGTTTCTCATGACCCAGCAGTGAATTCACTGCGACGAGGTGATTCAACGCCTTCCAGTTGCGAGGCGGATCTTCCGTTCCGCCGGAGATGAGTACCGGTCGCGGGGCCATCAAGGCGTGCAGCTCGATCAGATCGTCTCCTGCGTCCACTAAGTCCTTGTAAAGGCCGGTGCGGGGATTGGCGTCGGACGGGATACCCGGTTTGCGCTTGGTTTGAGGATCATAGCCCAGATACCACGGCTCCCAGTAATTGCAGTTCCCGTTCTTCTCATCGAACACGACGCCCGGATCGGACCACACGGCGCAGGCGAACTTGTCATGCAGGCAGGAAGAGAACATCGACCACTTGCCGCCATACGACAGGCCAATGACGCCAATCCGGGCGGGATCCACTTCGGGCATCTGTGCCAGTGCGGTATGGCAGTTGGCGGCGGCATAGGCCAGCAGGGTCAGCGGCTGGCGTCGAGTTTCCTGACCCGCTTCGACGAGCAACTGCCGCGTATCCAGGCCAATCTTTTCGAGAGAGCCGGGTGTTCCAATCGACAGCGTGACGAAGCCACGTTTCACCAGTTGCAGGCCGTAGTCATGGGTCCCCTTCCCTTTCGGTCCCTGTCCAATACTGGTGATGGGTTCATAAAACGGCACGAACACAGCGGGAAACGGCCCCTTCCCTTCCGGGATCAGCAGGTACCCATCAGCCGATTGACCTTCGGGCGAGATCTGCACATGCACGTGATGCTGGACGAATCCGTCGCGCTGGACCGTCTCGACGCGCTTCACCGTGGGCTTCTCGACCAGAGGCGGCCAGGCACCCAACCGCTTCTGCCACAGTGCGAGCAACTCCTGTCGCCGCCGCTTCCAATCTTCCGGCGACTTAACCACATCGCCATTCGCGAATTTGAGGGGCGAGCGATACGCACCAAACTGTCCGGCGAATTCGGCGGGCGGCGAGTAGTATTTGTCGAGCTTCTCACGCAACACTTTCACAGTCGCGTCGTTGTCTTCGCCGAACAACGGTGATGGGTCTGGCACAAGACTTCCGAGGCAGCAGACAAAGCCCAGAAGAACGCTTCGGCGGATCCAAGTCGGGATTAGAGGCATCGGTAGTTCCTTGATGTAGGACGATGATGCGAGGATTGCCGATCATGCTACCGTCCGATCCACAGAATTGACACAGGTCGCGCAGGTCGGGTCTCCGGACTGCTTCCGTAGGTTTGCGAAGAGGCCCTCCGCCGTTTTCATTCCTCGCGGCGGAAAAAAGACATTTCCAGCGAAGCCGGCGAGGCTAAAATAGCCTTCATGGACACCGCCCCTTTGAAGCACATACTACCCACTCCGTGGAAGCCCACCAAAGCACAGATCCTGTCCGCGCGTAACAAGGTTATCCCGGATATTGCCACTAAAGACCTGATTGCCCTCTTCGTCGGCATCAATCCCGGCTTATATACCGCCGCCATTGGCCATCACTTTGGCCGCCCTGGCAACCGTTTCTGGCCTGCCCTGCATGGTGGCGGCTTCACGCCGCGCGTCTATTCACCCTTTGAAGAATCGTTGCTTCTTGACCTGAAGTTCGGCATCACGAATGTCGTCGAACGTGCCACAGCGCGCGCTGATGAACTGACCGACGACGAGCTTCGCGCCGGTGGTAAGCGTCTCGAGGTGAAAGTCAAACTGTGGCGCCCGACTGTCGTCGCCTTCGTCGGCATCGGTCCCTACCGCATTGTCTCGGGCAACAAACAGGCCGGCGTCGGCCTCCAACTGGCCCCTTTTGGCGACAGCCACGCGTGGGTTCTTCCGAATCCCAGCGGCCTGAACGCCCACTACCAGCCGGCGGCCCTCGCACAACTCTTTGGAGAACTCCACCTCTGGGCCATGGCGAAGCATAAGCAGCGCGAAGAGTAATGTCCCATTTTGCGGTGACAAAGTCCTCGCGTGGTCGCTTGAGCTTCGATTGCAGGATTTGTCCGTTTGGCGGCACATTCGCAGGCTTCCTCCCCACGGCCAGTCACCCGAACCGCAGTTGCCTTCGCCTCGTACTTTCCAGCATGGTGCGACAGTTGGTATGCTGCCCTCCCAAGAGTTCCCGTTTTCGTACAGGGGACTTTCACTCCACAAGCTCACGCCCATGTTGGGCGTACCGTGAACCGGAGCGGCCGACAACGCGGTTTTTGAAATCAGAGTCTGCGGCAGCCGCCCAGTTACGGCTACCGTTAGCGCGGTGGAGATGATGGCTCAACTCGAATGCTCATGTGGATACGTCCACGACCTCGATCCACAGCGGGACCTGGCGTGGCTTACCGAGTACTCGAAGGTAAGGTCCACATCCACGACCTGCAGGCGACGATGCTGCACCTGCTCGGCATCGACTACAAATTTGTCGGCGAACAAAAAGTGAAAAACCGGCACTTCAAATGTGCTAAAAGGAAATGAAACACGATGAGAAAGTTAGTCAGAAGTTTGGCGCTGTGCTTGGTCAGCGCGTGGCCCGCAGTGGCTCCGGCGCAGACGTTGGACTCCGCGACTGAGGCGGCGACGCGGAAGCTGTTCGATGTTCAGGCGATCGGAGTCGAGCTGAAGTTGCAGGGGGAATACGTCGGCAAGGACGGCGAGAAGTCGGTCGGTGCGCAGGTCGTGGCGCGCGGCGAGAAGTCGTTTCATGCTCTGGTCCTCGAAGGCGGATTGCCGGGTGATGGTTGGGATGGGGGGCGTTATGGACTAATGGAGAGCGCACCGTTGTCGCCAGGGCGAGCGGAGTTTCGTTCGCTGACGGATGAGGGAGTCAGCTCGGTTCTGGATGAGAACGGCCTGATGCTGAAGCGCGGTGAGCGACAGACTCTGTTGAAGCGAGTGGAACGCAAGAGCATGACGCTCGGTCAGCAGCCTCCTGCGGGAGCGATCGTGCTGTTTGGTGGTGCGACTCCCAACATGGACGCATTCGAGGAGCGCAAGGACATCGAAGGCTTGACCGCGCCGGCGATGTTTGAAGGACACATGCTCGCCGGGGCCGTCACGAAACGGCGGTTCCAAGACTACCAATTGCACGTGGAGTTCATGACTGGGTGGGAGCCGCAGAATATTCCGTGGCGCCGAGCCGATGCGGGCATCTATATGCTCTCGCGATACGAAGTCGCGATCGGCGACAGCTTTGGCTTCGACTTTGATCTGTCTGGCGCGACGAGTCCGCAGCGCGGCAAGTTACTCGATGAGAAGAGCACGTCGTCGAAGTTTCCGGTGGCGAAGAACAACAACGCGCCGCGCGTCTGTGGAAGTGTTTTTACCTACCCGAGCAACGTCCCGAATTCGTGCCTGCCGCCGCTGGTCTGGCAGACACTCGACATCGACTTCACGGCACCTCGATTCGACAGCGAAGGAACGAAGACATCGAAGGCGGTGATCTCAGCGAAGTTGAATGGGCATCAGACGGTCGACAAGCAGGAAGTCAATGGCCCGACGCCGCACGGCTTTAAAGGACCGGAGACTCCCGATGGCCCCATTTGGTTTGAAGCCTTCGGACGCCGCGTGCTGTACCGCAACATCTGGGTTGTTGAACGTCGTTGAGATTTGCTCGCGTGAGGTCGTACAATCCTTGTATGCAAACCACGTCGGTCCGAAGCAACGACATCAGTTTGACGCTATTCGCCGGCGGTTCTTCGGTACAGCGGTCGGATCGGCCTCGGAGTGTCGGACCGATGCAGGTTCCTGCGACTCGTAAATTGCTCGTTGGAAAAGCTCGTTCCTCACCGCGATCCAGTACTCCGGTAACCATTTGCCACGTGGTTCTACTCCGGCTCGGGGAACCGAAGGGTGGAGCCACGCCCTGTCTCGCAATGGTGTTAGCAGATTGGATTGTCGAAAGCGAGAATTCTCGCAAAGGTTTCCAGACGGTCAAAGGAGTTGCGCCCAGCGTCGTGCTCCTGGGTAACTGAGTGGACTGTGTGACGGTGTGGCCCAATGTGCTCCCGTGACTAAAAACGCTGATCGCGTGCCACAGCGCGACGTGTTTCGAACGTTCTGGCGAACAGAATCTCGTCAATTGAACCGTTCACTGATGCGAGCAATCCAAAGGGACGTGCTATCCTCTCCGTCGACCTTTGCTCGTGCTTCTTCTGTAAGGCCAATTGAACATCGCTTGCTTCAGCACCTGACAAGGCGTGTTCTGCTAACGCTTTATTCAAGCCAAATTCTTGGGTGCCACCGGCTATGCCAGTGCTTCGCGGGACAGCGAATAGACTGCCTGCACTGGCACAGCCAGAAGTGGCACCCAACTCGCAAATGAAGCGTTAATAATGCACTAGCTTCTCGACGTTGTCCGGCTTCCGGCTAGTCCTCTTGCGGAGCAAGAGGACTACAATTGCGATCCAACTTTAGGCGTGACGTCCACCTTTCCCATGCGGCACGGCGGCACCGCTGACGGCTTTCTTATGCACGTTGATCGTCTGAGTGATGGTACTCGACGCACCGCCCGAATTCGCCAGGGTGACTTGCACTGTCCGCGTGGCCTGCTTCAGGCCCTTGCCTTTCGTGGAGAAGGTAATACCCTGCAGGAACGCTTGAATGCTGCTGGAACTGACGCTGCCATTCAATTGAATCTGCAGGGTCAGTTGGCCATTGGCGAAATGCGGTCCGGCGGTCGTCCCGAGACCAGATGTTGCCGGGATCGTGAACTGATCCAGCACTTTCTTGCTTGTACCGACGGCGTTCACGCTAAGCGTTAAGACTCCGTTCGTGAGGTTGCTGAACGGTACAAACACCGAAGTCAGCACGGTGACGGGTGGGTCCTTCTTGGTCCAAGTCACGGGCCCACCGAAATTCAAGATCAAGGGCACTGCCAGTTGGACCTGGTAATCTTCGACTTCGCCGTCATTCGCCAAACCGGTTGGCGCCAGGCCTCCAGCAGACGACAACCGGAACCTGGCAAAACTGGTGCCGACGCTCGCAGCGGCGGGAACTGGGAAGGTCACGGTGTTGCTGCCAGCATTGAGAGTCAGGCTTGTGGCAACCTGCTCACCCGCATCATTCCAATCGCCATCGCGGTTGAAATCGATCCAGGCGTCAAGTTTGCCGATTTGCGACGCGGTGACGGCCACACTGCCCGTTGATCCGCGAATGAATACTGATGGCAGCACGACACCGTCTTCGTCGTCCGTCGTGCCGTTGGTGTCATCCCCGCTGGCAGTGGCGTCAGGCTGTCCATCGAATTCCCGGTCAGCGAGCGATCCCAGGACCAATCCAGACCCGAGCCGATGCCGAGGTCCATCATTGACAAACAACGTCGGATACTGACCGAAGGTGCTGACGAAGGGATCGGGTGCATCGCCCAGATCGAACGGCACATCCAGAACTTGCGTCGCGGCTTGTCCCGATGCAGGCGTAGGCTGAATGAGACCGACACCATCAGTGGCGACGCTGTAGAACCTGTAGGTATGGTTGACCTGTCCGGTGAAGGGGGCCGACGTTTGCGAGGTGCCGAGCAGGAATGGCAGGAACTCGCCACCGTCATCCGACACGTAAACATCGTAGCGGACGACTCCCGAACCGGTCGGTCCGGCAGCATCGTCGACTCCCGACCAGCTTACCGTAAAGCTGGAGAAATCCTGTATAGCGGGCAACGCATTGACGGAACTCGTCGGCACCCCGCTATCAATCTTATTGATGTAGGTGGGTGTCAGCAGTGGCGCATTGTCGTCGAACACGATCGACGCCTGAGCCGTAATCGTCGCCCCCGTCGTCAGGTTGGCATCGGGATTGATCGAGTATTCCACGAAGCCCTGGCCGCGTCCGGTACCATCGTTCGGCGGCAGGAAGCCCGCCAGGGCGTCATCAACTAGATCACCGGTCTCGGGATCGATCGACACGAATCGCCATGTCGCGACCCCGGTCGTCAGGTTGATACTTGCCGAGAAGTCGACGAAGAAGCCCAGCGTGTCAGTCAAGTCGACGCGGGTCTCGTAGAAGTCGCGGCCTTCGGGCACGTCGATAATTAAGTTGCCAAATCCAAAGTCACCCAATTCGAACGACGACCAGTCGAGATCAGCGTCAAGCTGCTGAGTAATGACGACTTCCTGAGCAGGTGCGGTCGCTTCCGGCTTATTCTCGAACAGAATCACGTAGGGGAAGTTTTGATCCACCCGCATGAAGTGGTCAGGAGCACCTGATCCTGCCGGCCCGACGATATCGTTGGGATCGCTGGAGACAACCAGAAACAGTTCTCGCAGGTCGTCTCGCGTGCGGGGACGTTTGGGCTTATCGGTATCCTTCTCGTGATCCTTTTCGCATTGCTCGAGCAGATTCAAGAATCTGGAGAACGCCTGATCTCGGCGCAGGAGCATGTTCTGATAGGCCCCTTTATATTCATTGAGCGACTTGATGTCTCCCAGCCCATCATTGATTCCTTGCCCAGCCGCGGCGATCGCATCCAAAGCCGCAGCGGCGATACCAATGAAGTCAGTGACCTTTTCGAGGAGCCCATTCCCCTTGTATTGTCCGAGCAACTCACCAATCTGCTCAGCGGTGGTAGCGATTGCAGAGCCGAGCTGTGCGACGTTGGCGACGAATCCTCCCACAGTATCAGCGAAATCTGCGATATCTGCCAAATCGCTCCAATTCCGACTCTTGCGAAATGCATCAATGACCCTGCCGATACCATTGAGGCTGAGTTCGTATCCGCTGGCTGCTCCGTCGATGATGCGCGTGGTGAGTTCCGTATAGTCACCGATTTGCAAGACGAATTTAAGCTCGTTGACCTGGGTCGTAAGCGTGTGGAAGACATCAAAGAGCCTAGCGCTGACTTCCGTCGCCGCGGGAGCTGCTCGATAGGCGCTTTGGGCGGCATCTTTGATATCCGTCGCTGCATCCAATGCGGCCCCCAGGGGATTGACATTGATGGCAACTTCCGTTGCGAACTGCACGACTTTAGTACCGAAGAGTCCTGCATTAATTAGTGCCGTGCGGCGTGCAGTCTCCCAGCGTTCGACCCAATTCGAGAACATTGTGTCCGCAGCTTGCTGCCATTTCAGTGCTGTGCGAAGTGCCTCGCGTACAGCCGGTGGGCAGTCTGGATCAATCGGGGCGTTATGAATGCGGCGCGGGTCACCCTTTGGTGGCTCCAACAGCTTGTTGATGATTTCAATCGCTGCAGTCTTCACCTGCGCAGCAATAGAAGGCAACTCTTGGGCGGCATTAGAAGCTGGCGTCAAGCTGGCAGTCTGAAACGAGAATCCGTGCAATGGGGCGGCACTCTCTTCTGCGACACCACCGACAGCCAGTGTGCCCCACGCTCCTGACGGATTCACAACCGTTTCCTGTCCGGCGAGTGCAACGGCGGGCGTCTTCGCAAAATGGAAACCCGCAGCTCTGACCTGGATGAAGTACGTTCCGGCCGGCAATTGATCGAACTCAAAGACACCGTTTCGATCGGCTGACACGAAGGCGACTGTGATCCCATCCGCATTAGTGAGGGTTACTAATGCTGCCGCCGGCGTGGTATTAACACCGTCGACCGAATCACCGTTGACCGTGCCGCGAATCGTTGACGTACCCCCGAGGACCTGCACGTCTTGATCGGTCGCCTGGCCCAAGGTCACGGTGATTGCGTCAAGCTGTGTCGGTGGCAGCGGATTGTCGTCATCGGGATCGTCGACATCTGCCAAAATCAGGCGGTAGTTACCAGCCGGAATGGCGATCTCATAGTTTCCGTCAGCGTCGGTGAATGTGTTCCAGCGCAATTCGGGCATTGCCGGGTCATACGCGACAACTGATAAGTCTGCGATCGGACCGTTGCCGGAATCGGTTACGGTGCCACTGATCGTGCCCCCGGCAGCAACCTGGATATTGGCACTATTGGCCCCTGCAGTGAGAGTCACGATCAATTGGGCAACCGGTCGTGTGCCGTCGCTCGCCAGAGCAAGATATAGTCCGGGAGCGAGTCCGGTCATGGAGATGGAATCGCCCGTTAAAGCTTGAGCGAATCGCGACGTGAACGCCGGGAGATCGAGCGGTGCGAGGATCAGAGTTACCGGCCCAGACACTGGCTGGCCTGTTTGTGAGTCCAGCACAGTTAGCGACAACGACGACGTCGTCGCCGTGATCGCTCCCATGTTTGTCAGATTCAAGGCCGTCACGTTGACACCTGAAATGGCACCAAAACTTCGAGCCTGCTGGCTGACATGCACGCTATAGGTTCCGGGGGCAACGGGGACGAACAGGTAATCGCCCTGCGCATCGGTCGCCACCGTGGCCACCACTTGACCCTCCGCAACCAGATGGACCGAAGCGTTGGAGAGAGCCGTGACGCCGTCGGTGTCGAGGAGCCGTCCGGAAATGACCCCGGCGATGACCTGGAAACTGGCATCGATTTCGTCGGTGTCTGCGGTCACTTCGAAGTCGTGACGGTGCGACCCATCGGGCAACATTACCGTATAGGTCCCCAGTTGCAGATCCGAGATGGCAAACTCGCCGGCATCGTCTGTTTCCAAGAGGTGTACGGACCCGCCAGGTCCCAGAAGTCGAACCGCAATACCTGGAAGTGTGCGTGGCGGAATACTGCCAGCCACCGTCACAGTGCCATGCAGGGTTGCCGCCTCTGACAATGTGATGTCTTCGACAACGTCCTCATTGTCACCGATAGTGACCGGCACAACCTGCCGACCGTAGCCGGTCGCTTCGATGACCAGATCGTAATCACCCGGCGGAAGATCTTCGAACTCATAATATCCGTTGGCATTTGTCAAAGCAGACATGACCGAAACGCCATTTTTCTCAATCGAAATGATTGCCTCGAATACCAGAGTTATCCCATTACTCACAGTACCTTCGATCGATCCCAATTCTGAAAAAGCGAGAAGCAAATTGATCTGCTGAGTGACTTGAGTTGCCTGAACCTGTACCGCCCCAGATTGCGCAAATGAGATGCCGTTAAAGGTGGCCGAGATTGTCGCCGTACCCGGGGTAACACCTTGCAGCAGATAGTTGCCGTTAGCATCAGTGACCGTCGAACGCGGATTCAACGGATCGTTCTCGACGACGACGAAGATGTTGGCAAGCGGCTGATTGGTTTTAGCATCGCGTACTCGTCCCTGGACTGATCCGCCCGCGGGAGAGAAAAGATCAATCAAACCTGTCGTCGCTCCCTCGACAACCACGATGTCGTTGGCATAAACGGTCACCGTGGTCGGCGACCTGAAGGCAAGATCGTATGTTCCTGCAGGTAGACCTGAGAATTCGTAGACTCGATCCTGATTCACACGTGCGGTGAACCGAGTGCCTTCTTCGTCGGTCGCTGTGACGGTGGGAATGAGGTCGGCATTCAGATTCTCAATCACGACTCCGTCAGGAACTCCAACACGGCCCTTGATACGGCCGCCGTTGCTGACGACCCAAGTTTGCTCGGGAGGCAGGCCTGACGCCGGCACGATCACAGGTGCAAGGTTCGAAGGAGGAATGACTCCCTCGAAAATGATGTCATAAGTCCCGGGTGCGAGATCGGGAATTCGCACCAGACCATCCGCCGTTGACTCCGTGCCAACCATCTCGCCGGTTGCTCGATTCACTGCAGTGATTGCAACGCCGCCGGCTGGTCGATTCGGGTCGTCGCGGTAGATATAGCCGCGAATGACCGCCGCGCTATCAGCGAAGCCTTCACCGATCAGGAAACCATGCAGTTCGTCAGGATCGCTGGTCGTCGTCCCTCTGCGCGTCTGGTAGAGGGTCGCGGCTTCGGCCAGCAAATGCACGTAGTCGCCGACAGTCGACCCGGCAGCAACGAATTGCGCATTGAAGATTGCGTCCCAACCATCTGGTGGGTCGTCAGGTCGAATTGCTGACCGCAGTTCTTCCCAATCCATCGCTTCCGTTTCATCGGGACTCATCGTCAGAGCCTCGATCGACATGTTGTTCCCGAAGAACCGGAACGGAATGCGAACGCTTTGCCCTGGTGCCAGAATGCCGGCTGGTCCTTCCGGACTGATCGCCAGGAAGCGATCTTCCAAGACCGACGGGTCCCTAGTGAGATCAAAGGTCACCGGGCTGCTGCTGACGACGAAGATCAGGGGCGGAACGACGTCGGTGTCACCGATGTTCTGGTAGTCAATGTAACCCGAGTAGAGGCGGCCTCCACGGACCGAGCCTGGGGTCACGATGTCGACGCGAACATCGCCCGGTTGACCAGCAACAACTTGGTACGCAGCCACAAACGTGTCGGAGAAGCCCGGTTGCGAGGCACGAACCGCATAAGTTCCAGCGGCTACTCCCACGAGGTCGAATGTCGCATAGATCCGGTTCTGACTGATGACGCGAGACGTCGCTGTCGCAACCGGACTGCCCAATCCATTCAGCAATTGGACGACAGTGTCGTCGGTGAACCCGGCGCCTGTCAGGATGGTGCTGGCATGTCCTAGATTCGAACCGCGACCGGGGCTAACGGTTTGCAAATCGAATTCGATATTCTCCGCGACCACATTGAATCCGATTCCGCCAGTTGCCCCCTCGCGACCGTGGAACAGGATGTAATACGGGCCCGCCAGGGGACTCGCGACTGTGATCGTGCGATTGAGGTCGGTCAGGTCGTTCGCGACAAAATCAAATACCGAGCGTGTCGGGAGAGCACCTTGCCGGACGAAGAATTCTGCCTGCTGAGCATTCAGGAAGTCCGCAGTGACCAACACATCGCCGCCGAAGGGGACGTCCAGTCGCAGATAAATGTCTTCGTTCGGACTGATTGTCAGCGGCGTCAGAATGTCGAATGCCAAGACTGGTAGATCAACCGCGATGGGATTGGACGAAGCCCGCTGGTTGTTCGAACGGTCGGAATCTCCGATGTTCGTTCGGCTGTCGGTAACAATGATGACTCGATAACTGCCGTCGATCACTCCCGGCAACAGGGCGTTCAGTTGACCGTTATAGGATCCGAGAGGCGCCAAGCCGCCGATATGTTCGACGCGGCCAATTAAGAGGTCACTCGGGTCGTAGGTGCCGTCTTCCGACAGGTAGATCGAATCAAACCAGTTGCCAACGACATTGATGTTGTCGAGATTCTGTACGGTGAAGTTGATCGTTACGAGGTCACCCGGCGATGCGCTCGTTGGAGCAGTCACACTCTGTACGGCAAGATCCGCGGCGGATGCCACAACGGTCAGAGTTGTCTGGGTCGGGTTGATTGCGATGTCGAAGGAGGGGGAGATCCCCGTCACCGGGAAGAATAATCCCGTGTGCGACGCATACGTCAGCACCGTGTAGGCATCGGGAATGACGGGGCCAAATCCGCCGACGAGCTCCACGTTGAACGCACCGGTGAAGGTCGCCGCGCCTGTGACGATCAGCTTTCCAAATTCGCCGGTGCCGGGCCGATCACCAATTTGAATGTTGATTGCCGTGGGCGAAGCACCGATCGCGGTCGGGTTACTGGTCTGACCCAGCGATTGGATTTCCGCGGTGGAAAGTGGACGACTGAAGACGGCGACTTCGTCAATGACTCCGTCAAAGTCCGAGCCCCCCGCATCGGCGCGTCCGCCAATCGCTGCGTTGGTGAAGAAGTTGAATGATGTCGAATACGGAGCGACAACTTCCGCCACTCCATCAATGTAGAACGTGACAGATCCACCCGATTTGGTGACTGCCAGATGGTGGAATTCATTATCGGTGACCTGCAGATTCGACGTCTGAACGTTACTGATGCCGATATTCGTCAGGAACAACTTGCCATCGGCAAACATTCCCAAACCATATCCGCTCTGGCCGTAGCCGAAGATCAATGCCTGCGTCGCAGCATCGCGTTTCACCCAGGCGGAGATCGTGAAGTCCTGCAACCGCAAGGCAGTAGGGTTCCCCAGCGACACGAAGTCGCGATTGCCGTCAAAACCGAAACCGTGACCGAACTCGCCGTCGTCAAAGGTGGTGTTGCCGCTGAGCGTGCCCGTGATGCTACCCGCGGAATCGTTGGCGTTGTCTTCCCCTCGCCACCAGCCGACCAGCCTGCTGACAGACGTCTCGGTCAAGTTTCCGGTGACCGTCAAATCACTGCCCGGACCGACGGTGATCTCGCCCGAGTTGGCCAGGTTTCCGACCGTCGCGAAATCGCGGCCCCCGGTCACCGTAAAGCTGCCGTTATTGGTGGCCAGCGCGTTGATGCGCGCGAAGGACGAACCCAGTCCATCCAGAGTGACACGACCAAGATTCGTCGTGATGTTCGTGGCGCTGGGGGCTGCGATGGTCGAAAACTCGCGTGCGATCCATTCGCCACCAGTCAATGTGCCGGCGGAGAACTGCACGATCGTGTCAATAAATTCCACGGTCCCCGTCTGCACCTCAACTGTACCGGCATTATCGAAACGCAGCTCTTTGCCGGTGCCATCATGCCGCAAGGTTGATGTGCCCAGCCCGCCCGACTTCCGGAAGAGACCCGTGGGCGTATTGACGAAGAACATGGCCCCACCCGACCCTTCTGGTACAACCAGGTCGGCATCGGTTCGCAGGTCATAGAGTCCGTTGTTGATAAATCGCGAGTTCGCATTGAGCACGAAGTCGCCGGCGCCGCTGTGGGTCCACGTCCCGTTGTTGGTGATCCCTGCACGAACGAACAAGCCTGTCGCGCTGGCAAAATCGACGAACGCGTCGTTGACAAGGCCACCCAGCAATTGTCCGCTCAAGATACGGAACATCCCCTGTGGGAAGACGAGCGTTCCAGGCGTTGTTCCTTCTCCACCCCGAAGGAGCGAATTCACTTCAATTGTTCCCGGACCTGTTCCGGTGAACGTTCCAGCCCAGTCGAAGATGTCATTCCCGACGAGTTCAAACACGGCACCCGCCGAGATCTGGAATGTGCCTCCCGTCGAGGCACCTCCGCGCGAGAACGTCATCCGGCCAGAGTCGACATCGACGACACCGGTGGCACCATTTTCCCACCGGGTATTCCAGGTGACAGATCCCGATCCGGCGGACTTCCAGAAGCGGCCGTTATTGATAAAGCGGCCGGCATTGTTGAATTGGTCCGTCCCACCCAGCGGCGAGTCCCCGCGCTGTTCGAAGACGCCGGTGGCACTGTTGGTGAAGTGGAATCCACCGAGGCCGAACTCGCCCGGACCGACATTGATCATCGTCCCGTTGTTGATGAAGTTGTTGCCGCTGAGGCCCTTCCCATTCGCCCCATCAATGGTGATGGTCCCATCGTTCCTGAATCCGCCGCTGTTGCCAGCGATGCCGCCACCGGACCAGTGGAACATTCCTGCCGGGAAGTCGAAGGTGGCGCCAGCGCCGCCAGCCGAAATGTTGCCACCCGGCAGTTCAACTCGCCCACCGCCTGTCCCCGAATATGTCCCCTCAAATGACGCGGAACCGTTGCCCGTAACATCGAGCACGGCACCGGTACTCACGTTGAAAGTACCCCCTCCCGTGCTGCCGCCTCGAGCCAGCCGCAGGGTCCCGGTCTGCACGTCGATCGTGCCACCCTGATTTTCGAAGGAGATGAACCCGTCGGATTGTCCGTTGGTCGCGATAAACCGACTGACGCCCGTCCCGCCCGTCTTGCGAATCGTTCCCGCATTGACGAATGTCGAAAATGTGACGTTGCCGTCGTCTCCTTGAAAGTCGTAGACACCGGTCGCCTGGTTTTCAAACCGGCTGCCGCCCCCACTCGCCACGTCGATCGTGTCACCACTGCCGGAATGGACCACCGTCCCCTGGTTTACGACAACGGCCCCGACGGTCCGATCCGTGTCGCCTGAAATTTGCAGAAATCCGATGTTCGTTAGCGCACCGCTGGTCCCAATATGCCCAGACGTCCAATGCAGCAATCCCGCCGGGAAGTTCAGCGTTGCTCCATTGGATGTCGTCACGAAGGAGCCACCACCAGCGACCTGGACCTGCCCACCACCAGTGCCGGTGAACGTCCCTTCGATTCTGACAAAGCCTGCGATCTCTAATACGGCGCCTGTGTCCGCGTTCAGAGTCGCTCCAACCCAGTTGCCGGTACCGGTTGTTCTGAGAACACCCGACTTCACGTCCATCACACCGGTCGACGTGTGGTTCAGTTCGAGGTTGCTGATCGTAGACAGGCCGACACCGTCAGACTTGCGCAGAGTTCCCTCATTCTGAATGAACGGACTAAACCCGGCACCGAATGCGGACCGGCCGATGTCCGCATCACTCTGCAGGTCGTACAGACCACCGACAAGATTGTTCAGTCGCGTGCTGCCATCGAACAACAGGTTGTGATCGCTGGTGTGGATGATCGAGCCGTGGTTGTTCATAGTTCCAGCCAGGCGCACGTCGTTGGAGCCCGAAATCGTAATGAATGCCTGATTGTCGAAGCCGCTACCGGCACCGAAGAGGAGTCCATTCGTGAAGTGGAAGTAGCCAGCCGGGAAGTTCAACTTGGCGTCGGCACCACTCGATTGAACGGATCCGGTCAACTCGACATGTCCGCTGCCAGTTCCAGACATGGTTCCGGTCACCATGTAGTTGCCACTGATCTCAAAGATCCCAGCGGTTGCTCCGGTGGAGGTGAATCCGGCCCAAGTCCCACTGCTGGCTGCGTTGAACCGACCCGTATCGATATCGAACACAGCTGTTGACGTGTTGTTCAGCGACAGTTGAGTGATGGCCGAAACACTGGTACCTGCAGATTTGCGGAGCGTCCCCGCATTTTCGATCGAAGGGCCGAAGCCTCCACCCTGGCCCGATTGGCCGAAGTCGGCATCTCCGGCCAGGTCGTACACGGCACCGGCGTTGTTGAACAATCGAGTGCTGCCATCGAACAGGAGCGCACCGGCCCCGGAGTGAGTGATCGTGTTGTTATTGGTGAGCGTGCCACTCAAGCGGACATCCGCTGCGGCTGAGATGGTAATCGCGCCCGAGTTCGACATCCCGCTGCCGTAGAGGAAGCCACCCTGCCAGTCGAACGTTGCGGTACTGGTGATCGTGACCGTCCCATTCGCACCCAATGCGCCAGCGGCCTCCAGGGTCAACGTCGAGCCATCGATCTGCGATGTTGCGGCAATCTGGAATGTGCCGCTGGATATCGTCAGCGACTCTCGGCTGATGATGGAATTGACATTGCGGCTATCCCGAATCGTCACTGCGGGATTCGAACCGGCGAGATCAATGGTGACATCGTCCGCTGAAGTCGGAACAGTTCCTGTGCTCCAGTTGGCCGGTTCATCCCAGAAGCCGTCGGTCGTCGCGATCCACGACACTGCAGTCAGCATTTGACGCTCTTCGAGCGTCTCGACGGTCCGCATGATGGTCGACTGCCTGACCTGTTGGCGGCTGCGAGTGCGCGCACGACGAAAGAACAGGCCGGAGATCCAATCAATTTTGATCATGTTCTCATCTCTTGGTCAGTAGCTGGACCGCTGCTGATATCCAATCGAAGTATTCCGGTCGAACGGAACGCACTCGAATGGCCGTAAATTGAACCGAATAAGATGACTTTGCCGAGTTGCTCGGTTGGTGCAGTCTGCGCGAATGTGCGGGCGGAATAATAGAATCAGTATACGAACGGTTTTTGACCGTAAACAATAGGCAAGTTGAAAATCCAGTTTCAGGTGCCATTCGAACAGGTTCGTCATTCCTTCCTTCAACGATTCGGCGAAGATTGCACGTGTCTTTTGAATGAACGAATTCGACGACTGAGATCGATAGTGCAAAGCTGGATGGCGATCGTGAAACGTCTGCCAACGTCAAGATTGTGGCAAGTCCTTTGCCAAAGCATGCAACGCTGCCCTCGGCAACGCGCTATTGCGATTGAGATCGTTAGACGAAACGGGCTGCACTCCTCAGTGATCTGACTGAGGAACCACTATTCTCGACGATCCCATTACCGTTACTCTGTGAAGCTGGTTTACAACAACTTCCCCTGGCCACCGGGTATCACAGATGCTCAGAGAACTGCGGTGGAGAAAAAGACACAGGCTGTTCTGGACGCAAGGGATGCGTACCGTGCTTACAGAGCAACTTTTCCGGAGCAGCTGTCGGCCACCGATGAGCGCCAATTCCAACTTCTTGCCGTGAAGGTGGCTACGACACGGTCTAATGGTATCCGAGCGTTCATGGCGTCTTGCCGCTGCTGGTGTGAGCAGGAGGTTGTCACGATTCTCAATCTTTCCGAATTTCTCGCAGAGGCGCCTTGACTGCAACATTACGCTTTTGTAACATTCAAACGTTTGAATTATTGAACATCGGAGGTATGCCGCCATGCCGCACCGTGTACTGGTAACGAAAGAGCTTGCGGACTTCCTAAGCGTCCTTTCGCATCCGCACCGCATCCGCATTATTGAGGAGTTGCGAGATGCGGAGCTTGACGTGAACTCACTGCAAGAGGCCCTGGGGATCAGCCACTCCGGGGTATCGCAGCATCTGATGGTGCTACGTTCCCACAGGCTCGTTTCCGAACGTCGGGAGGGACGCCGAGTGTTCTACCATCTACTCCAGCCTGAAATCGCTTCCTGGTTGATGGAAGCAACCCGCTTTCTTGAAAAGGACACCGCTGCGGCAGTGGAGCTTCGGAAGGCCATCGATAAGACCCGCAAAGGTTGGTCAAAAAAATGACTCACCCCCCGTGATGGCTCAAATTCAAGGAAATGAAACACGCATTCCAGAAAGGCAACACGAGACCATGCAAAAGCTGATTCAGGGCATCCATAAGTTCCAAGAAGAGAACTTCCGCCCGCTGCAAAGGCTGTTTGAGCAGTTGTCTAAGGGGCAAAGCCCCGAAACGCTGTTCATCACCTGTTCGGACTCCCGCATCGACCCGAACATGCTGACCCGCTCTCAACCGGGCGACTTGTTCATCCTTCGCAATGCTGGGAACATCGTACCTCCGCACGGTGCAGCCAACGGTGGGGAAGCAGCGACCATTGAATTCGCCGTGGCGGCCATCGGCGTCAAGGACATCATCATCTGCGGTCATTCCCACTGCGGGGCGATGCAGGGTCTGCTGCAACCTGAAAAGGTCGCAGCCCTACCTGCTGTCTCGTCATGGCTATCGCACGCCGAAACTACTCGCCGCATTGTGCGAGATAACTATGGGCATCTTGACGGCGACCGACTGGTGACGGCGACCGTTGAAGAAAACGTTCTGGTGCAATTGGAGAACCTGCGAACTCTCCCGGCCGTCGCCTCACGGTTAGTGAAGGGCGATCTGCACTTACATGGCTGGGTCTACAAGATCGAAACTGGCGAGGTCTTCGCCTACGACTCCACCAATGGTCAGTTTGTCCCTCTGGCTCAGTACCAGCCCGGCGAAGCCGCCGTGCGGCGCCGAACTGGTGTCACAATCTAACCCACACGGCAACCCCGGTGCAGGAGCAAAGCGGCATGGTATTTCAAGACCGGCGTTATTTCTGGCGTGAGGCATTCGCATGGCAGGGGTCGGTTACGCCCCTTGTAATCCCATACGTTCTTGCCTTTGGCCTTATCGCCACGGCTATCTGTGTTTTAGAGTGGCTGGAAGAGCGCCTGTATCATGTGAAGATCGGATTGGAAATCGCTCCCTTCGAGATTGCCGGTGCTGCGTTGGGCTTGCTGCTCATCTTGAGGACCAACGCCGGATATGATCGGTGGTGGGAGGCCAGAAAACTGTGGGGAGGCATCGTCAATCAGTCCAGGAACTTGGTCATCAGTGCGTTGTCCTACGGCCCGGCCGATCCAGGTTGGAGGGAGCGATTTGTCAAATGGGCGGCATCTTCCCTCATGTGGCACGATGCAATTTGCGAGGGGAGCTACCATCACCAGAAGTCGCTGAATTGGTGGGACAGGATGGTTCAGCCCAAATTGCGGCATCAGCCCACATGCCGAGCTTCGTGGCCCTGAAACTTTCTGATCTTCTCCGTGAAGCCTGTGATGGATTTGACATGGACCGATTTGCCTTCCTGCAGTTAGATCGGGAACGAGCCGCACTCATCGACCACATCGGGGCATGTGAACGAATCTTGAAGACTCCGCTGCCGCTGGTCTATGCCATTAAAATACGACGGTTTATCGCCCTGTTTCTGCTGACATTACCCTTCGCTTTGTTACATCGCATGAATGGCGACTGGCTGGTTCCGTTCATCACCATGATGGTAGCCTACCCCCTAATCGGCGTGTCGATTTAGTTTACCCTTCTCTTGCCCAGTTTGAAGCCGTGCGCTAGATTGCGGACCAAAGGAGCCGCAGATATGGGTTGGGCCAGTGCACCACAGAAGCGTGATCAGATGGTGTTGTTC
>JAKFVC010000217.1 GCA_021732415.1 Planctomycetaceae bacterium | reverse complement strand
CCAGCCCCTCTCCCCGGAGTACCAGGGCGAGGGGAGCAGTTTTGTATATTTAGTCAGCGTTTTTTGAGTATTTACGTTGTGTAGATACCAATGCCCTTATAAGACGGGGCTCTACCTACGCGCTCGAGGTAGCTGCGCGATATCTAGGCTCCCGGCCGGCCCTTGCGGTACTTGGCGCTGGCTCGTTCGAGGATCCGCTTTTCGCTGGGCGTGAGGGCCGACATGCCTCCCTCGTGCAGCTTGGCCAGGATCGCGTCGAGCTGGGCTTCGGCCTCCTGCTCCTGCTCGGTTTCCTTCCGGCGGCGTTCTTCTTCGCGTTGCTGCTTCCAACGCTGCCACATGCTGACTTTCGGCTCCTGGGTTGTGGGAGACGAACGTTCCAGGCTGGTATAGCCTTGGGAAAAATCGTAGCCGAATTCCGAATCTTCGACCATTTCGCCAAATTGGATGCGTTGCAGTTCCTGGAGGCTCATCAGGAACAGGAAGACTCCCAGCCCAATCAGCCACGTCAGATCCTTGTCGAAAATCCCGACGATACCCAGGCAAATCGACGCGACGAGACCAATCTTGGCTCCCCATTCCGCACCGGCCAGCGGCCCCATCCGGGCACTGAGAACAGCTCGCAGCATCTGCCCGCCATCTAACGGATGGGCAGGAACCAGGTTGATGACGAATGCCATCCAGTTCAAACAGAAGGTCAAGACGATTAAGTCTGAGATCGGATTCTTGCCGAAGTCTTCCACAGGAATCGGCAGCAGGAACGGATTCCAACAATCCCTGGCATACGGCGTCGACAACACATAGGGCAGGGTGACGGCACACAAGGCCAGGTCGACCAGAGGACCAGCAGCCGTAGTGAGAAACTGCGAACGGAAATTTCGCGCCGGCTGGACGAATGCCAGACCACCCAGCGGCCAGAGCAGAATCTCGTCGGCCTGCCCACCCGTCAACCGGGCTCCGAAAACGTGACCAAATTCGTGCAACAGGACCGTCACGAGCAGGACAGCTTCGATCGCCGTGCCGTAGGCCAGCCCGAATTTGATGACGAACACAATCCACAACACCGGCATGTACCAACTGAGACGAACATCAGTTGAGAACCAACTGCCGAGGCTGACCGACCAGAACAGGGGATTTTCACGTTGATTCATGGAGGCCTGACCATTGGTCACGCGTCGTACGGAGCGCCGACCGTCGCGAACCCGCTAACGAAATCTCGACAAACCGTGATCATAACTGATTCATTCTATTCCGGTACGCCAATTCTCGCAATTTGGGGAGAGGCGGAGCCCCGTATCGTAGGACGGGTCTCCAGGCCCGTCCGAGCCCGTAACCCCCAGCCTGGCACACTTTAAACCCCTCGCGAGCTTCGCGCAGCGCACGACTCGCATCAATCAGTACGGCCTACTACCCCACTAAACCCAGAATTCCGGGTGCCACTGGCTCGGCCAGGGCTTTGCCGGACTGGGAATCGAAACACAATCGGCACAGGCCCGGGCTGTGTTTGATGAATCAGCAGACAGAAGATTTCACCACGGAGACACGGAGAGCACGGAGACCAGATTTGAGATTTCTCCGTGTTCTCCGTTTCTCCGTGGTGAATCTGATTCCCAATTTTTGGTAGGGATTGGATTCATCAAGCATGGCCTAGCCAGTGGTTCTCAATCCAAGAGCTTATTGATTGATCGGACGCGATCGACGAATGCGACCGGCTCGGACGGGCCAGGAGACCCGTCCTACGATCCGCACAGGCGTCAGAATCGTCACCGCAATTTCAGTTTCAATTCGGCCACGCCGCGGTTGGCGGCTCGCGCGGGCATTCTAGAACCTATGAATACCGGTCAGGAGTCTGCGCGGTGGCGTGCGATGCCGTTTGAGTCTATCGCCATCGTGACGGTGGAACCTGCTTTCGTTGGAAACGATGTCATGCACTCATTCAAGTTTTCGATCAGTGGCAAACTGATTTTGCTCGCCGTGACCACCAGTCTGCTCACGTTGGTGTGTACCAGTGCGGCCCTCTTCGTCATCGATCAGCAGCGGCTGCAGACTTCGCTCATTTCGACTTACGCCACTCTGGCCGATACGCTCGGCCACAATTGTGCCACCGCCCTGGTCTATCAGGATCCCCAGATCGCGCAACAGGTGTTGTCGGCGTTGAAGAAGGACGCGGAAGTCGAACTGGCCGGAGTCGTCGACAATTCCGGGAAATGGGTCGCGAAGTATCGTCGCGATAAACAATCCTTCCCGGCCACAGAATACATCAGCGCCCATAAGCTCGGATTTGGCCCCGACGGCAATCTGCACATGCTGCGATCCATTACCGTGAATGGCCGGCAGGTGGGTCAGATCTATCTGCAGGTACGGCAGCGACGGCTGGAAAATCAGCGGCGCGAGCAGCAATTTGTCATGTCCCTCGTGCTGATTGGAAGCGTCATTGTCTCGACGATCCTTGCCTGGCGGCTGCAGTCGTTGATTTCGCGGCCCGTGCTGCAACTGTTGTCGGCGGTGAAACGCGTTTCGGCCAGCGGAGATTATTCGGTCCGCGTCCAGCACGATTCCGATGACGAACTCGGTCTGCTGTCAGACAGTTTCAATGCGATGCTGGCACAGATTGCCTGTCGCGATGCCGAGTTAGACGAACACCGCCAGCATCTGGAAGATCTGGTGCTCAAACGCACGAAAGAATTGGAAAAGAAGACTCACGAAGCACTGGCGGCCTCCAAGGCGAAGTCGCAATTCCTGGCCAATATGAGCCATGAAATCCGCACGCCGATGAACGCCATCCTGGGATATACGGAACAGCTCCGGCGGGAGCGCCACAAGTTCGGACCGGACGAGCGTGAGTTCGTCGATACGGTCTATTCCAGCGGTCAACACTTGCTGCGTTTGATCAATGACGTCCTCGACCTGTCGAAGATCGAATCGGGCCGGATGGATGTCAAACCGGAAGACTGTTCTCCGCACCAGATCATCATGCAGGTGATGGCTTTGATGCGCGTGCCGGCCCTCAACAAAGGGCTGACTCTGGATCATCAGTGGATTGGTCCGGTCCCCGCGACAGTTTGTACGGATGCCGAAAAACTGCGGCAGGTCCTGATGAATATCATCGGCAATGCGATCAAGTTCACCGAGCAGGGGGGGATTCGCGTATTGACTCGCCTCAACCGTTCGACCTGCCTGCTGGAGATCGAGGTCGTCGACACGGGCATCGGTATTCCGCGAGATCAACTCGAACGGATTTTCCGCCCGTTTACGCAAGCGGATTATTCGATGACGCGGCGCTACAGCGGTACCGGGTTGGGGCTGACGATCAGTCGTCGGATTGCCGAATTGCTGGGTGGCTCATTGACGGTGGAAAGCGAAATTGGCAGCGGCAGCATTTTCAAATTGACGGTCAACGCCGGCCCGCTGGACGGCGTGGCGATGCTGTCTGCGGCACCTGCCGTCGACATCGCTCCGGTTTCGGAGACTGATTGCGAGCCGTTGACCCCACCGCTACGTCCGTTACGAGTCCTGCTGGTCGAAGATGGGGACATCAACCGCCGCCTGATTCACCTGGTTTTGAAGCGACATCACTGCGAAGTGGTCGACGCGGAAAATGGCCAGGTGGGTGTGGATCTGGCTCTCAACAGGGAGTTCGACGTCATTCTGATGGATATGCAGATGCCCATCAAAGACGGCTACACCGCGACATCGGAACTCAGGAATCACGGTGTCGAGATTCCGATCATGGCGCTGACGGCCCACGCGATGAGTGGCGACGAAGAGCGTTGTCTGCAGGCAGGCTGTACCAGTTATTTGACCAAACCGATTGACGAGCATCGATTGATTCAAAAACTGGCAGAGATCACGTATTCCTCAATCAAGGATCCGGTCGCCGTGGAAACGTCCCCTCCGGCCGCAGCTCCACCGACCTCCGATGTGGAGTCGTTGCAATGCGATCTGCCGCTGGATGATCTGGAATTCCGCAGCATCATCGAGGAATTCGCCGTGCGACTCGGACAACGGTTGGATGAAGCGCGCGAGTTTGCCCGGCACAAAGACTGGAAGGCCCTCGCCCAGTTTGCCCACTGGTTGAAGGGGAGTGGCGGCACAGTCGGTTTTCATCAACTGACGGCCCCCGCATCTCAATTGGAACGCATGGCCAAGGCGGAAGCCGGCGACCAGGTCGAATTGAGCCTCCGGGAGCTCGCTCTGCTCCTGGGGCGCATTCATGCGACGCTGAAGCAGCCCGAAAACGCCGCGGCCTGATCGTAGCCTTCACGCTCTCGGTGACTGTAGCGGAATCTCGTAAGAGTTCCGCGGTGGTCTCCAGACTTGCGCTATCAAGGTTGTTGCCAAGCTCGAGTGTTCTGTCAGTGTTAGATTTTGGAGTTGCGTACCAGTGTCGATGGTCAGGCCCTATCCGGCGAAGCACTGGCACAGCCAGTGGCACCCAAATCCGGGTGTTAATCATGGATTGGGCCTTATTGAAGCGCTCGTTCCGGAGTCCAGTTCACCACGCTAGACTTCATTGCGGCGTCCAAAATCAATACGGCAAGAGTCCTCAATATGCTTCACGTCGGGTGCCACTGGCTCTGCCAGTGCCGAGTGTCTATCGGCTCGCCGTCCGGCAAGCACCGGCACCCTAATTCTTGGGGATAGCGGAGCGTTAGAACGGCGCAACACCCGCGGCGCAACTGCTGCAGCCAGCGGCGGGCGCGTAAGCTGTGGAATATTGCGGCGCATAAGCGGTCGGATAAGCCGGGTTGTAGTTGTACGAGGTCAGGGGCCGATTGCAGCCGCCGCAGGATGAGCAGCAGCCGGAGGCGACGGACAGCAAACCGATGGCGATCGTGAGGATGGCGAGGCGTGACATGGGGGAGGGTCCTTTCGAAGTCAGTTGCCTGAACAGGCGGGGTGCCACTGCCGAGATGGGTTGAGATTCGCCCACAACATCCAGGAGTTGTGTCGAATCCCATTTGGCCGGCAAGTGGGCTGGGCGGGTCGAGGAGCGGCATTAGTATCCCATTCGGAAAAACGTCACAAGGGAATTTTTTACAAAAACGGTCCCCTCCGGCGATTTCCGCTGAAGTTCTTCGCCGGGGGCACCGCCCCCCGTAGCCCGACTCACTGAGTCGGGTGCTTTTCCTCACAGCGTTTGACCTCAGAAAGACGGTCAACGTGAGGAACCGCTACAGCCGGATCCGTTGTGAATCTACTCCGGCGAGTAGTCGATTAGAGTAGATGGGAGGGTGAGGCTCCTGCCGAACCGCAAGCGTCTATCGTACCTCGCCAGACTATCCGGTTCGGCGGGAGCCTCACCCTCCCATGACGTCGAAATCTCCTTCATTGCGTAACGCTTCAAAGCGCATACACCGTCCTGTTTACCGGAACTTCGGCCCACACCTGCCATGGCGTCACAGCCTTATTTCCCACCTCCGGCTGCGTGGCGACATCGTCTCTTGATTGGCATGTTCGCGCTCCTGGGGATCGCGATTTCCGGGCGACTGATACAGCTTCAAGGCTTCAAACACACTCAGTTCGCGGCCAAGGTCACGCGGCAAAGTCTGGTGCGAGAAGACGTCATCGCCCGCCCCGGCGATATCTTCGATCGCCACGGACGCTTGCTGGCGACCAGCATCAACACGCGCAGCCTGTTTCTCATCCCCAAGCAAATCGAGAACCCCTGGGAGATCGCGGGGAAGCTGGCCAAAGCGTTAGATCTCAAAACGGACCAGTTGTTCGAGCGGATCGGGCTGAATCAATCGAAGCATTTTCTCTGGGTCAAACGGCGACTGTCAGCGATCGAGGTCGAGAAGGTCAAAGAGCTCGGGCTGCCCCCACAGACGTTCGGTTTTCGCGATGAATACCTGCGACGCTATCCCCAAGGAGCACTCGCCGCACAAGTGATCGGGCTGCGCGATATCGATGGCCAGGGACGGGGCGGCGTGGAGCAATCGTTGAATGACACTCTGGCTGGCCACAAGGGTTGGCGCGAGCTGATTCGCGATGCCCAGGGACGCATCATCGATGTGCAACCCGCCGCCGAAGAGGCCTCTCAACCCGGCCAAGCGGTGACCCTGACGCTCGACGCCGTCATCCAGCTGTTCACCGAGCGGGCCCTGGATGAAGTCGTCGAAGAATTCCGGCCGCAGGCGTGCTGTGCCGTGGTGCTGTCGGCTGAAACGGGACAAGTCCTGGCGATGGCGTCGCGACCGACGTTTGATCCCAATGAACCCGAAGCGGCCGCCGCGGAAGCCTGGAAGAATCGCGTCATCACCGACATCTACGAACCCGGTTCGACCTTCAAACCGTGCGTCGTGGCGTGGGCTCTGCAGAAGCACGTGCTGCAGCAAACCGACGTGTTTAATTGCGAACAGGGGGCCTATCGCATGGGCCGCCGGATTCTGCACGATCATCATCCTTACGGAGATCTCAGCGTCACGGATATCCTGGTCAAATCCAGCAATATCGGGATGGCCAAGATCGGCGAGCGGCTGACGAATCAAGGTCTGTACGCGGCAGCGATGAGCTTTGGTTTTGGCCGGCAGACGGGGATCGAACTGCCCGCCGAAGAATCGGGGCTGGTACGACCGCTGAAGGAGTGGACCAGTTATTCCACGGGGTCGGTCCCGATGGGTCAGGAGATCTCGGCGACTCCGTTGCAGATCATTTCGGCCTACAGCGCGTTGGCCAATCGAGGCCGGTTGATTTCACCGCACCTCGTCCTGAGGCTGGGAGAGGAAAAGTCGCGGCCGACGCCGGTCATTGTTTCGGAAGTCGTCCAGGCAGAAATCGCGGAGTGGCTGACCCAAACCGTCCTCACAGAGGTCATCACGCGGGGAACCGGACGCAAGGCCCAGGGCAAGGCCTATCAGATCTTCGGCAAGACGGGGACCGCCCAGAAGCAGGATCCCCAGACTGGCCTGTACTCGAAGAGCCTTAATATCAGCTCGTTCGTCTGCGGCGGGCCGGCTGATCATCCCGAGGCACTGGTCTTGGTGACAGTCGACCAGCCGTCACGAGGTGGAGACGGGTTTGGCGGCACGGTGGCGGCGCCGGCCGCTGCGAAGATCTTGGAGAAAACGCTGCAACAACAACGAGTTCCGGTGAATACGACCATCCGATCCATGATTCAGCCGAGGCGTTGAGCGTCGTAGGTGGGAGGGCGAGGCTCCCGCCGAGCCTAGAGCGAGCTTTAGCTCGGAGTCCGCCGGAGGCCGGATGGAATGCCTCCGGCGGTCGCCGACCTGCGGTCGTCTTAGGCTCGGCGGGAGCCTCGCCCTCCCAGTCTGTTGACTCTTTTCTTTGGGCCCCCGCCCCTCGTGGATTTGTTGACGTCTAAACGTCGATACAATTGGGAGAAACCGTAAAGTCAACGGAATCCATCCATCCCATCCCCCGCAAGGCCACTCCCTTACATGGATTACCGAGTCCAACTCGACGTCTTTTCTGGACCGCTCGACCTGATGCTGTATCTGGTCAAGCGGCACGAGTTGGATATTCTGGACCTGCCCATCGCCAAGATTACCCGGCAGTTCAGCGACTTGCTGGAGGTGATCGAGGTCCTCGATTTCGACATGATCGGGGACTTTGTCGTGATGGCGAGTACGCTCGTGGAGATCAAGAGCCGCATGGTGCTTCCGCGGCCGGAAGAGGAGGAGCCGGACGCTCCTGAGGGGGACGACGATCCGCGCAGCGATCTGGTCCGACAGCTGATCGAGTACAAGAAGTACAAAGACGCTTCCAAGCTGCTGGAAGAACAGGCGGCGGAATGGCAGGAACATTATCCGCGGCTGTCTGACGAACGGCCGGCCGAAGGGGGCGATCCCTCGGAAGATCGCATTAAGGAAGTGGAGCTGTGGGATCTCGTCAGTGCGCTGTCACGAATTCTGCGACGCAGCCCGGCGACCAATCAGACCTCCATCATCTACGACGACACTCCGATTTCGACTTACGTGCAGCGGATCCACGACTTGGTAATGGAGCAGGGCCGGGTGGCCTTCAGCAGCCTGTTCGAAGGGGTTTACTCTAAGAGCAAGGTCGTCGGTATCTTCTTGGCAATCCTCGAGTTACTGCGACACTACCACATGCGGGCCGAGCAACCCGTGGCGTACAGCGAGATCTGGGTCTTGCCCCCTCTGGAGCCGGTCGCTAATGTCCCGGAGGTGGGTCCCGAGACGGTCGTAACTGGTGATGATGGGACTCTTCCAGTAGGCTAGAGTGCAGGATCACGTTGATGGGAGGGCGAGGCTCCCGCCGAGCCGCAAGCGTCCATCAAACGTCGCCAGTGTCTGCGGTTCGGCGGGGTACCCTCTGGGTCCCTCACCCTCCCATGACGTCGAAATCTCCCCATGACGGACAGGATTGTCCGTCCCACGTACGAACGCGAAGTCGGTAGCTCATCGTGACGGAACCAGCCCCTCAAACTGTCTTCGACGTCATCGGCGAGGATGGCCTAACACGTTTGGTACGTGGATTTTACGAACAGGTCCCCGGGGACGAGATCCTCGGCCCGATGTATCCGCCGGCCGATCTGGCAGCGGCCGAACGTCGATTGCGCGAGTTCCTGGTCTATCGCTTTGGCGGCCCCGATCGATACATCGTCGAACGTGGCCACCCGCGGTTGCGTATCCGGCATGCTCCGTTCGTCGTCAACCAGGCGGCACGCGACCGCTGGTTTCAGTTGATGAATGCATCGCTCGAGAAGGCGGGATTCGCACCGGAGATCGCTGCGGCACTCCGTGCATTCTTCGCCGAAACGGCGTCATTTCTGATCAACAGCAACGGCTGATGTGGACGCTTCAACGTGGGAGGGGGCTCTGACGCGGTTACGGGCTCAAAACGAGTCTGGAGCCGCGTTCTACTGCCGATCGGCATATGCCGATTGGGGATCCGGCACGTATCTTCGAATGAAATCCGTTGCTTTCGGAACTCTTTTCCAAAAATAACGTCTGAAGTTATCCAGAAAGCAGGTGTCGTCACGAGGCGGAATCTCAAACGATTGGGATTCGCCGCGAATCGGTGCTGGGTTCCTGTCAAGGAATGCACACCGCGCCTGGGGTGCGGATTGTGACCGACAGTCCGCTTGTAACGGTTGTTAGTGATTCCACCATGTCTCCGTTTATTCCGAGTCACCCTAGCCGGTGAATCGCTGAACGGATCAAAACGATTCTTCCGATGGGAATAGGCAGCCCCCGGTGTGGGCCATAGGTGACATCGTTGAATTCCACTCCGTGTGGTTTTCGGTTGATGATTTGGTCTGTATTGGTGGGTGGTGCCGAGAGGATCGGTGCACAAATCTCGGGAGTGAAGTCAGTCTTTCATCGCGGTCGGCGGGATTGCCAGCATAACTCGTGAGACTGCCGTTGGCCGGCATCGAATCGAGGTGGCTGCAATTGTGTCGTAACGGGTGGCAGAACTGCATTCGAACCTGGATCTTCCACAAGGAGTGTTTCCGTGTTGATTGATTGGCTCCCTCAAGCGTTGAAACGCTTCTGTCATGTGGTTCCGCGTTCTTTGCAACGTCGTCAAGAACGACGCCTCGGGGACGTGTTTGTCGTGCGGGTGGAAAACCTGGAAGAACGACAACTGCTGTCTGCAGTGAACTCGTACAACGTCCCGGTTCCGTCGGGGTACGACAACATTGCCCCCGTTCTGCTGCAAATGGGGGCCAGCACAACCTCGATTACGAACCCCGGCGTGACCACCAATGCGGTGACCTCCAATCCTTCGGACGGTGGCGGATCCGGCGCTGCAGTCAGCGATATCACCGCCAGCTTTATCGCTCGCGACGCATCTGGCCGGGTCGGCGTGCGAATTACCTCGGCGAATGTCACCGGGTTGCAATCGCAATTGGCGGCGTTGGGATTTGTGACGACCGGTTCACGTCCCGATCTGCATTTTGTCGAAGGCTTTATTCCTCAGGCGAATATCGCACAACTCGGCTCGCTGGCCGGCAGTGGCCAGATGGGGGTCGTGCCGCTGTATGCCGCGATCACGAGATCCGGCCCGACGGCCGATCAATCACTGTCCAACACGGAAACTGACCGCACGCTGGCAACCGCGCCGGGATACGACGGAACTGGTGTGCGAATTGGTGTGATCAGCGACAGCTTCAACGCCAACGGCCCCGCCAATCTGCCCGCCTATCAAAACGGAGACCTGCCGAGTTCGGTCCAGGTCCTGTTGGAAGGCCCTGCGAATTCCACCGATGAAGGCCGTGGTATGGCCGAACTGATCCACGACACGGCCCCGGGCGCTGCGATTTCGTTCGCCTCCGGCTTTTATGGCCAGGCCTCATTCGCTCAGCAGATTCGCAACCTCGCCAATCCGGCGATTGGCCGCGCCAATATCATTGTCGATGACCTGATTTATTTCGACGAGCCCATGTTCCAGGACGGCGTGATTGCCCAGGCCGTCAATGATGTGGTCAACTTCAACGGCGTGTCGTACTTCTCGGCCGCTGGTAACGATGCCGCAAATTCCTACCAGAACGACAGTCCGACATTCGCTGTCGATCCCACCTTCGGTGCGGGTAATTATCTCGATTTCGACCCGTCTGCGGGTGTTGATACGCGAAACAGCATCACGCTGTTCGGCGGCGAATCGATCGTGCTCGAACTGCAATGGGATGACCCGTTCTATACCACGAGCGGCGTCAATACCGACCTGGACATCTTCATCGTCGACCAGTCCACCGGCCAGATTGTCGCGTCGTCCACCAGCAACAACATTGCCACGCAAACTCCCTCGGAACTCGTAGGCATTGGGCAGAGCTTCGGGTTCGGAACTTATGATGTGATTGTGCGGCTGGAATCCCCGCTGTCGACGGCCCCCGCCCACATCAAGTGGGTCGATTTCGGCAGCCATTTCGACACGTTCACACACGACACGGCCAGCTCGACGGTGTACGGTCACGCGGCAGCCAAAGGCGCGATGTCGGTCGCTGCGGCTCCCTACTTCGATCCCACCAATGTCGAGTATTTCTCGTCCCTGGGCGGATCGACCATCCTGTTCAGTCCGACGGGGGCTCCCCTGGGAACACCCGATGTCCGCAGTACGCCCGGCATCACTTCGATTGACGGATCGAACACCAGCTTTTTCACCGGTGATTTCCTGTTTTACGACGTCCCCCTCGCGGATGTGGATGCCGATGGATTACCCAACTTCTTCGGGACCTCGGCGGCAGCTCCCCATGCTGCGGCCATCGCCGCGCTCGTCAAGCAAGCCAATCCAGGGATGACCCCTCAGCAGATCTATGATCGCCTCACCAGTACCGCCGATCCCATGGGGGACCCGAGCTACACCGGTGCGGGATTGATCAACGCTTATGCCGCCATCTATGGCTCGCCCATCCAGGGTGGCCTGGGTTTCAACGACAGCTTCGAATCGGGAGCCTTGTCCGGCTACTGGGACACGTCCGTCACCGGGAATGGCATCATCTCCGTTGACACAACGCACGGAGCGAGTGACGGCACAGGCAGCATGACTCTGGGATCCCGATTCATCAATTCCCGCACGTTCAACGGCGTCGTCGTCTTCGACGCGTCCTCCGAGGCGACATTGAACCTCGATCTCTCGGGGGTCACAGACGACGTTTATCTGTCGTTCGATGCCAGGGAATCGTCGCTTCCTACACTCGGTATCTCCAATGGTGAAGATCCGATGTCGGACTTCTTCTTCTTCAACGAGCTCTCCGATGGTGTGGCCATCAGCGTTGATGGAGGCACAGTCTGGCGAAAACTCGTCTCGCTGACGGGGTCGCAGATCAGCACCATTTTTGAAAACCACAAGATCAATCTCACCGAGTTGGCCAATAACGGCGGATACGCACTGGGTGATAATGTCCAGATCCGGTTCCAGCAATACGATCTGTTCTTTGCGCCCAACCCGATCACCATTGACAATGTCCAGGTCTTTACGACTCAGCCGCCCACGGTCACGCTGAATCCGGCTCCGTTGAACTACGCGATCGGTTCCCCCGCGATTCTGATCGATTCGAATGCGGGCATCGTCGATCTGCAATCGACGAGCTATGAAGGCGGAACCTTGAAAATCGCCATCACCCAGAATGGGACGGCGACCGACTTGATCCAGATTCTGAATCAGGCGACGATTCCCAATCACGTGCCGACTCCCACCGACATTTCGGTGAATGGTAACAAGGTCCTCTATGGCGGACTGCAGATTGGCACGTTCGTCGGCGGCAGCGGTGTCTCGCCGTTGACCATTAGTTTCAACAGTAATGCGACCCTGACCTCCGTGCGTGCTCTGCTCCGTGACATCACCTTCCGCACGAGCAGCACTTCGCTGCAGCCGCGCACGGTGAGCGTCACATTGGACAACGGCAGCGGCCCCAGCGGCCCCGCGACGCGCCAGATCAACATCGTGGCGGCGGCCAATGTCGCCCCGGTCATCGCCACCACAGCTCCCGGTGCCTTGAATCTGCAACCTGGGACGACTGCGACTGTAATCGACGGCACGTTGACTCTCACCGATACCGATTCGCCCAACTTCGCGGGTGGTATTCTGACGGTCAAGATCGCGACGAACGCGAATGTGAATACGGACCGGCTGGAGATCAAGAATCAGGGGAACGGCCTTGGCCAGATCGGCTTCTCCGGTTCCACCATCAAGTACCAGGGAACGACGATTGGCACGCTGTCGGGTGGTACCACCAGCCGTACGATCACTTTGACGGCCGCCGCAACTCCGGCCGCGGTGCAAGCCTTACTGCGTGTGATCACCTTCCGTACGACCACGACGTCCGCACCATTGGGAACCCGATCGGTGCAGTTCCAGGTCTCTGACGGAGACGGCGGAACGAGCCTCGTCTATACGAAGCTCGTCAATGTCGTCAAGAAGAACCAGGCCCCGGTGATCGGCGGATTTACGGCGACTGTTCCGATTTATCACCTGGGTAAGACCCCGGTGATCATCGAGCCTTCCGCCACGATCACCGATGGAGACTCGTCCAACTTCAACGGTGGTTCGTTGACGGTGAGGATCACCGCGAACGCCAATCCGTTCGACATTCTGCGGGTTCGCAATCAAGGCTCGAATATCGGACAGATTGCGATCTCGGGCGGTACGACTGTGCTGTATGGCGGAATCGCGATCGGAACGATCACTGGCGGCACCAACCTGACGCCGCTGGTCATCACCTTCAACCAGAATGCCAACGCGGCCGCCGTGCGAGCCCTGACACGCGACATCACCTTCCAGACCTCGGGCACGATCCCGTCACTCAAGCAACGTACCGTCAGCTTCCAGTTGAACGACGGTGCGGGTGGAATCAGTACCGCGGTATCGAAGTTCGTGAAGGTCAGTGCCACCTAAGGAGGGTCTGCGGACAATCCGAGACGGTGATTAGAATGCAATAACCGCGGTGGGAATGTTTGATTCATTCCCACCGCCGTTTTGTTTTGTCGAAAGTGTCAGTACCGGCTGTAGCAGAACTCGCCAAGAGTACTGGGCGCATCGGAAACAACTCCTCGAAGTCTTGGCGACTCCAGCTACGAGGATGCTATTCCTAGCCCCGGAAGGGGCGACCGCATAAAGCCTGGGGCGGATGCCCCAGGTCGCGGTACGCGAGAAAAACCAAGCCCCGGAGGGGCGATCGACGATGCGCTGGCAGCGCTTCGGTCGCCCCTCCGGGGCTTGTAACACTTCTATTTTGTCTAGTCCTGGGGCTTCCGCCCCAGGCTTTATGCGGTCGCCCCTCCCGGGGCTAGGGACGATTCGTTAAGCACGATCGAGCGCGTGCCGGCTGATATGCCGACCTAACAACTACCGGTTAAACAAGAACGCGGGACTGTTGATCAACGCCCACATCAAGTCCTGGGCTCCCTCGGCGGGATTCGGCACCTGGGCGAGGAACTCTTCGCCCTGCTTCATCTCTTCCGGAGTGGGGAAGCGGCAGACTACCGACAGATAGACTTCCTCGATCAATTTCTTGCCGTCCGCCTTCTCGGCCACCAGCCGGCCGATCAAGGCCTGCGGATGAGCGATCGCGTCGCCAATCGTCGGGCCATTGATCAGATTGAGCGTCTGAGACAGGCTGACTTCGCTGGTCCGTTCGCATTCACACGGCGATTCGCGCGGCGGCCGGCCGAACATATCCAGGAAGCTGAGGTCCACCTTGCCGTCAGGCAATTGCGTCGCCCGGAACCCGGCTGGGACGCCGGGAATCGTTCCCGGGCTGCCTGTGGCTTCCATGATCGCGTCGTAGAGTTGCTCGGCACCCAGGCGGCGGGGTGAGGCGTGTGAGTAATTCTTGTTGTCGTCCTGATTGAACTGATTCGTCTCGATGCTGCGCTGATACGTGTGCGAGCTGACGATCGTCTTAATCAAGTGCTTCAGATCAAAGTTATGAGCAATGAAGTCGGCAGTCAGGGCGTCGAGCAATTCGCCGTTGGTCGGCGGGTTGCTCTGGCGGATGTCGTCAACCGGGTCGATGATGCCGCGGCCCAGGAAGTAGCTCCAATAGCGGTTGGCCAGACTCTTCGCGAAGTACGGATTCTCTTTCGAAACCAGCCAGTTAGCCAATTGCTCACGCGGCTCGGTCAGCTTCGCATCAATTCCGGCGTGCTTATAGGGGAAGGCCGCGGCGATCGGCTGCCCCGACTTGGGGTGCATGACGACCTGGGCATTCGGCTGGTTGAAGATGACTTCTTCTTCCGCGATCGCACCCGGCTTGCGGCCGACTCCAGAGAAGAACGCGGACAGTTCGTAGTATTGGATCTGGGTCCATTTCTCGAACGGATGGTCATGGCATTGATTGCACATGAACCGCGTGCCGATGAAGACCTGGGTCATGTTTTCCATGACCAGCTTCGGGTCGCGAGAAATCCGGTAGTAGTTGGCGGCCGGGTTCTCGAACGTACTGCCATTCGCGGTCATCAGGTCGGAGACAAACTGGTCGTAGGGCAGGTTGGTGGCGATGGCGTTACGGATCCAGTTGCGGAAGCTCCAGACCCCCTTTTCCGTGATGAACTTGCGGTTGCTCATCAACAGATCGCTCCACTTCATCGTCCAGAAGTCGATAAAATCGGGGCTGCTGAGGAGTTCGTCCACCTTGGCGTCGCGCTTCGTCTTGGAATCGCGTGAGTCGGTCAGGAAGGCACGCGTTTCGACCGAAGTCGGCGGCACGCCGGTCAGATCGATCTTGATGCGTCGCAGGAATTCGGCGTCAGAACACAGTCCGGAGGGCAGGACCTTCAAGCGCTTCAGCTTGTTGTTGACGGCCGTGTCGACGAAGTTGTATTCGGGAGTCTCTTTCCAGGCGAACCCAGCTCGATCACCCAGCACCGTGCAGACGTTGGTGATGAAGGCCCCTTCGTAGCGGATCAAAATGCTGGCTTCACCGCGACGCACGGACGTCACGTTACCGGCCTTGTCGACGAGCGCTTTTTCGAAGTCGCTGGTCTCGTAAACGACATCACGGCTGACGTCGCGAGTGCTGCCGTCGGCATACTTGGCAATGACGATCTGGGCTTGCTTCTGGCCGATCGCATCCAGCAGAATCGATTTCGGAAACACTTCCAGGCTCTGCACGCGATCCAGCGAATCAAACTGACACCCTTCGGCGATCCAACGCTTCACCAACTGGTAATAGCGAGATTCTTCATCGAAGAGGAATCCCCCTTCGTGCGGCACACCCTGAGTCGGCTTCAACAGCATCAGGCTCTGTTCAGGCTGAGCACGATTGAAGCGGCGGCCGGCCAGATCGTCAGTCAACGCGGCATAGTCATACTGGGGATCGTAACCCCGCAGAGACAGCTTGAATCCCGCTTTTCCCTGTTGTCCGCCGTGGCAGGCCCCCTGATTGCAGCCCGTCTTGGTTAATACCGGCAGGACGTCGCGCACAAAGCTGACGGGAGTACTGACGACATCGGTCACCTTCACAGGCACAGCGACAGTCTGGCCGCCGTACGTGACATTCAACACGGTATCACCCGCGGTATGCGGTGTGACGAACTGATCTTCGTCGAGGGTCGCCACGGGACTCGCCACCGCCTGCTGAGCCTCGGCGGTCAGATCGAGATACCGTCCGTCAGCGGTCTTGCCGGTGACCAGGACGCGGCGCGAATCGCTGGCTCCCTTGAGATCCAGCCGTGCGGGCTGAACCTGAAGTTCCACAATGGCGATCTTCACCGGCTCTGCGGATTCCGCCCCCACGGGCCATCCGCAAACCACACCCGCCAACAGACACGTCAATAACTTGCTGTAATGCATCAGAGACCTCGTAGTCCTCTATCGAATCGAACGCAATATTCGTAGCCCGACTCTCAGAGTCGGGAGCATTTCATTTCAGAACACTTACCAAACAGGGAACACGTCGCCAAACAGGGAACAACTCGCTGGTGAGGGAGGAAAATTTTTAACCACGAATAATTCGAATGACACGAATTTGAAAGACAGATCGCTATTCACTTGTCAGCAATTATCAGAATTCCCATTCGTGTTATTTGCGTTATTCGTGGTTCAAAACTTTTGTATTTCTTCGTGTCCTTCGTGACCTTCTGTTCCAATCTCTTTTTTACAGAAGGTCACAAAGGACACGAAGATTGACAAAGACGTTTCTACTAGAGGCAGCTTCTACATCATTTAGCCGAATGTTATTCGTTTCGTTGTTCGCCCGACTCTGGAGAGTCGCGCTCGGCTACTTCTGTCCGGCCACCACCGGAGTAATCTCCACGGGAATAAACTGCTTCACCAGTGTCCCCGTGTTGGCGTCGAACAATCGCACGTTGCCATCAAACCCGCCGGTCGCGACTTGTGCACCGTCAGGCCGGAAATCGACCGCAAAAATCGCTCGGGTATGACCAGGCAACTCGAACAGCAACTTGGCATCTTCCGTGCTGTAGATTCTCACCGAGCCAGTCGTAGAGGCACTCGCCCCGACCACAAACTTGGAACCATCGCCATTGAAATCCAACGTAAAAATCCGACCCGGCAGCGGAGCATAGCCGCGAATCCGATTGAAGTCGTCGCCAATCTGACGGGCCTGGGTACGGATCATCTTGTAGAGTTTCGGCTCACCATCGGACCCACCGGTCATGAACTCGTCATTCTTCGGATGCCGACGGAGGGCCATCAAGCCCCCCTTGAGAGCACCCGGGGTGATACTGGTGATGTTGTCGACGAACTGCCCGTTTTCCACAATCGACAGCTTCATCGCCATATCGCGGCTGACCGTGACGAGATGCTTCCCATCCACCGAGAAACCCGTCCCCAGCACCCAATCCGAATGCGGGTCCATCTTTCTCAGCAGGGTCAGATCTTCGACTTTGATCAGGCGAATTCCATTGTCAGCGGCCCCACAGGCGAACAACTTGCTGTCGTCCGAGAACCAGCCGCCAAACAACACATCGGACGCAAAATTCGCGCTCTTTTCGGTCCAGTCGGCCGTATTCCAGAATTGAACCTCACCAAACAAGCTGGGAGTTCCACCGACCGCCGCCAGGATCTTTCCATCGGGAGAGAACTCGAGCGACTCAATCCGCTGGGAGCGACCCACCAGGCGTTTCACCAGCCCGCTGCCATCAGCCTTGTGGACCAGGATCTCGCGGAAGCCCGAGACGGCCAGCAACGTGTTGTCCGGTGAATACGCCAAGGCGGTGATCACCGGCGGGTTCGTATAGATGGGAGGATGTTCGGCGGTGATATTGTCCTGCAAAGCGGCGGGCGTGTCGTCCTTCGCCCCTTCGGCGATCCAGCGCGTAATCAGTTCGACTTGCACCTTCTTCAACGGCTCGGCCTTGAGCGGCATCTGGGGTTTGTCGCCGGAGATAAACTCGACGAGCGTACTTTCGTCCGGTTTGCCGGCCACGATTCCTGCGCCATTTTCGCCCCCTTTTTGCAGGGCTTCGAACGTCGTCAGCACCAATTTCCCGCCCGCTTTCGCCGGCTGGTGGCAGCCCGAGCAATGGCGCTGCAGAACCGGACGGACCTGCCGGTAATAGCTGACGGGAGCAACGGCCGCGGGTTTCGCTTCCTGGGCGGTCGCCATTCCAGCGCACGCCAGACTCATTCCAAACACCAATACCAGCGTCGCCAGCCGACGTGTCGAGCGAGCAACTACGACGTCGAACATCTAACACCTCATTAAGCACGAGCGGTCTTTGCCACCGGCAAAGATATCAAGGCCAAAGAATCAAGGTAAGTATTTCGAGCTGCCAGGCAGCATCGTGGAGTCAATCACAGGTGGGACTTACAAGCGGCTCCGATCCATCGAATTCCATTGATATAGAATAGGCACGCGGACCGCGCAAAGTAAAGAGCGCCCCGCGGGATAGGCATTCTGCGGGTGCACCCAGTGCTTGGTAGGGAATCATTTTTGAGATTCTGGGTAACTTTGTCACAGTGAAACCCAGAATTGCCGTCTGTTTTCGCCCCCGTTGGGCTTGTCCCAACGGAGCGGTGACTGGCCTGCTACTAGAGCGAAACGTGCTTGACCCTCAACGCGTGGTCTCCGATGCCCCCTGCCGCCCTGAGCGAACCGTGGGAACAACACCGACTGGCTGGCGGCAGGGGGCATCGGAGACGTAAAGGTTGAGAATTTTACAAAACTTACTGCTGGGTAGCCGGCCAGTCAGCGCCCCCGTTGGGACAAGCCCAACGGGGGCGACACGCTCTCTTACGTCTTAGTCAATTCCACCGTATCGTCTTCATCGGGCGGGGGTTCGGTCTCAGAGCTCCCCAATCGCTTATGTGACCCGCCGGGCAACGTGAATGAGAACTTCGCCCCCTTGTTCGGTTCCGAGGTCGCCCAGATCCGGCCGCCGTGTTCGTCCACGATGGTCCGGCTGATCGACAGACCCATGCCCAATCCCTGCTGGCCTTTGGTGCTGTAAAATGGCTGAAACATTTCGTCCACGACCGAGGGCGGGAAGCCGCAGCCGCTGTCTTCCACGCTGATTTCAATATCCTCACCCGACGGTTTCGAACTCACGCGAATGCGCCGCGAACCTGCCGGAGCCGCCTGTACGGCATCCACCGCATTCAACATCAGGTTCAGCATGACCTGTTCCACCTGGACGCGCTTCACCGGAATATCCGGCAGGTTCGGACTCAGGTCGAATTCGATTTGAATCTCATGCTGTTCCGCTTCCAGTTCGGCAAACGCGACGGCCTCGCGAATCAGCCGATTGATTTCAGTCGACTGCCGCGGATTGTCGCGTTTTCTCAGGAAATCGAGAATCTTGCGAATGATCTGCCCCGCCCGCGAAGACTGCAGCGAGATATTCTGCAAGGCGGTCTCCAGACGCGCGGAATGAACCTGTTCCGTGCCGAGAGAACGCAGGCAGGCATTAGCGTAAGCCGAAATCGCTTCCAGCGGCTGGTTCAATTCATGGGCCAGTTCCGCACTGAGGGCTCCCATCATGTTCAAGCGTGAAATATGAGCCAGTTCCAACTGCCGCTTCTGCAGGGCCTCCTCCGTCGCTTTCCTTTCAGTAATGTCCACGGCGATCATGACGGCCGTGGTCACTTGTGTTTCGGTCTTGGAGAAGATCGGACCGATACACACCGAATACCAGTTGACTTGCCCGTGCGGTCCATAGCCATCGATCTCGTAACTTTGTCGCTCGCCGTGCTCAAAGACCCGTTCAAAAATACGGTCCATGAAGGCGTAATTATGCGGCAGCATAAAGTCGCGGAAGTCCTTGCCGATCACTTCATCCATGGTATAACCGGGGGCCGTCCGATTGATGAATTGCAACTTGCCGGCACGGTCAATCAGCAGCACGAACTGCGGGGCATGCTCCACCAGCGAGCGCCACTTGGCCTCGGAAGACTGCAGCTTGTCGGTCACCACCCGCGCCCGCTGAATCTGCTCTTCCAGGACCTGGTTCGCATATTGCATATCGCGCGTGCGCTCGAAGACTCGCATTTCCAGCTTCGCACGGATCTCGTCCAATTCACTTTCAGTAGCTTTGCGCTTGGTAATATCGCGGAGGAAGACGAGGCTGCCGATAAATCGATCCGCCACCTTCAGCGGAGTAATATTGAGTTCCGACCAGAAGACGTTCCCTTTGACCGTTTGAATCTGCATTTCGTACTGGAGTGGTTCATCATGTCCGGTCATGCGCCGTTCAAAGCGATCAATGGTCGATTCACGCTGTTCAGGCACCAGAAAATCGGAGAAATGTCGCTTCAGGAGTTCCTGGACATCAATCTCCAGGAGTTGCGCGATCCGCGGATTGACATAGTCGAAACGGCCATCTCTGCGCACCGTAAAGATGCCGTCACTGGCGGATTCGACCAGCAACCGCAGATAGGCTCCCGAGGCCGCCGATTGCGTCTCGGCCAGCTTGCGGGCGGTGATATCGATCAGGATTCCCTGCAGGCAAATCGGTCGTCCCGAGGCATCTCGCACCGCCAGCAAATGCTCTTCCACGAACACTTCCCGGCGCTGCGTACCGAGGAGACGATATTCGCTCGTCACGATCCGAGGCTCGTCCACAGCGTGCTGCAAATTTTGCAGCACGCGCGACCGATCCTCGGGATGCACCCAGTTCAACCAATCCCCGCCGACGTCACTCGAGGTCCCGGACAGCAAACCGATTGCCGTTTCGATCTGCGAACTCCGATAGAGTTGATTAAACGGCGCCCGGGACTCGGCGATATATGTCATGACCGGGAGCTGCTTGGCCAGTTGCCGGTACAGGTCACTCGGACGCGGGGGCCGCTGCGGCGACTCCACCGATTGCGAGACATCGACAGACACGCCGACCGCCCCGATAATCTCGCCGTCGCCATCGCGCAGGGGAACACAGCGGGTTTCAAAAAAGGATTCCCGCACGGGACCACTGGCACAGAAGGCCTCGCCCGCCAGCGCCGATTTCACCATTGCCAGGGCTTCGGGCAGATCCTGATACATTTCCCAGATGGATTGTCCGACGGCTTCCCCCGGCTTCAATCCGAAGGTCTGCAGTCCAGGCCCCTCGGAGAGAATAAACTTCCCATCGCAATCGATGGCCCAGAGCACAAACGGCGCGGCCAGATGGACATCCGGAAAGACGACCTGCAAATCTTGAGGAACGGTAGCCAATCAATCACCTCTGTCCGCTCGAAAAGGTCGAGTGCAGAACGATGCTCTTGTAAACATTTATTTAGGCGAGCCGGGTGCCGTAAGGCCCCGGACAATTCTGCATTCTTCGTGTCCTTCGTGACCTTCTGTTAAATGAATTCGAACAGAAGGTCACAAAGGACACGAAGAAATGCGAAGTTAGGAATTTTATATGTTTGCCCCAACTATGTAGCTCTTGGGTTCAAGAACTAACAAACTTTTCAGCAGATTGTCAGAGTTTGGACCACGAATCACACAAATGACACGAATCGGAATCCTGAAAAACGGCATTCGAAAAACAGCGGTCCATTCCCAGTACAACCAATTCTTCTAAATTCGTGTTATTCGGATCATTCGTGGTTCAAAAAACGTATTCTCTCGGTGTTGGTGGTATTCCAATGGCAATCCAATGGCAATCCAATGGTCCGGGGCCTTACGGCACCCGGCTCACCTGACTAGATTTTGTGTCACGGCATAAATGGAAATGGCGCAAAGTTTATTTTCGATGACACTGTTCAAACCACGCTGCAACGCGTGGATTCCACTTGGCCCAGCTTTCCGGAGGAGGGGCCGCGACCGTGATCGGTTCGTTCCGTACAGGATGCATGAAGGTCAACTCGACCGCATGCAATCCAATCGTACCACCACCCGACAACTGTGAGCCATACTTGCGGTCACCCGCAATCGGCCATTTGCGAGCGGAAAGCTGCACGCGAATCTGATGGCTGCGGCCCGTATCCAGCTGCACTTCCAATAACGTCGGCCCTCCAGCCAGCGGGATTTCCTCGTACTTCAACGAGCACAGCTTGGCTCCAGGCGCCTTAGGCGTGGTGATCGACGAGAGATTCTCGTCTTCGTCCTTCAGGATCCAGTCTTCCAGATGGCCTTTGGTCGGCGAGACATTCCCGCTGACGATCGCCCAGTAGATCTTCTGCGTCGAACGCGTACGGAATTGATCTGCCAGGCGCGACGCGGCTTTGCTCGTGCGCGCAAACAGGACGACCCCCGACACGGGCCGATCGAGTCGATGCACGACCCCCAGAAAGACATCTCCCGGTTTTTTGTACTTTTCCTTGAGATATTCCTTGGCCAGATCGAGCAAATTGTCGTGTTCGGTCTTATCCGCCACCGTCAGCAAACGAGGGGGCTTATTCACGACCAGGCAGTGGTTGTCCTCAAACAGGACACACTGCGGAAATATTTCGGAAACAGGCACGCGGCACAATCCTTGAACGATTCAGACGTTGAGGCCAGCCAGACTGTTGCTGGCGAACATCTCAATGTAACCTCTGAGCGAAGAAATGACGAATGACGAAATCCGAATGATGGTAATGCTTTGGCAGAATGAATCGCGCCGCAACTACACCACCCCCCTCGCGGCACTGGTATCGACACAACGTATTTGCTCAAAAAACGGTGAATAAATGAAGGAAACGGCTCCCCTCGCCCTGGTACTCCGGGGAGAGGGGAGCCAGAATTCGCGCACAACCGGAATTAAAAGGCACCCGTCATTAGTCATTCTTTCGCCATTCGTCATTTGAAGCCCTCCAGAATCCCCGCCGATGGACCAGAACCACTCATTACCTGTCGAATCGCTGATCGCGGCCCTTGAACCGGCGCTCGCTGACGGCAAGATTTCTGCGACGACCCATAAGTCGGTCATTCATTGGCTGACTGCGCCCGAGTACTCCACATTCGTCCCGGAAATCGCGACCTCCATCGAACGGGCCGCCTGGGCCGATTTGGAAGCCGCGTTCTGGGAGGTTATCCCGTTTGGAACGGGAGGCCGACGGGGTGCGATGGGTGCTTACGGCACTGCCACCATCAACCGCCGGACGATCGCGGAGTCAGCGCAGGGGCTGGCCGAATACACGCGGCAGGCGACCGGCAAAGAACATCCGCGCGCCGTCGTGGCGTGCGACACCCGACTGCGATCGGCCGAGTTTTCTCGCCTGACCGCGACGACGCTCGTCGCCAACGGTTTCGAAGTGTTCTTGTTCGAAGGCCCGCGGTCGACGCCGGAATTGTCCTTCGCCGTCCGTTACCTGGGCTGCGATGCCGGCATCATGATCTCCGCATCTCACAATCCCCCGAGCGACAACGGTTTCAAAGCCTATTGGTCGCACGGCGGTCAGGTGTTGCCGCCGCACGACACGGGCATCATCACCGCGGTCTCTAATGTGACCGAAATCCGCGCCACCAGTATCGAAGAAGCGTTCCACTCCGGACGCCTGTCGATCGTGGGAGAGGAAGTGGATCTTCCCTATCTGGAGAGTGTCGTCGCCCTGTCGCTGTCTCGATCGCGTGCGGTTCGCGTGTTGTTTACTCCACTGCATGGGGTCGGCGAAACGAACGTCTTTCAGGTACTGCAAGGAGCCGGATTTACGGGAGTGGAGATCTTCGGACAGCAACGTCCAGCAGATGGCGAATTCACCCATGTTCCAGACCAGTTGCCCAATCCCGAACGCCAGGCCGTATTCGCCCCAGCCATCGCCGCCGCCACATCGGAAACCGATCTGATCCTCGCCAGCGACCCCGACGCGGACCGCCTGGGAGTCGTCGCACGCTCGGCGGACGGCAGTTGGGAGTGCCTCAACGGCAATCAAGTCGCCGCCTTGCTGGCCGACTATGTTCTGCGGAAACGGACGGAAAATCGCACGATCTCCCCCGAGCATTACCTCGTGGAGACCTTCGTGACGACCCCCATCCTGGGACGCATCGCCGCAGCGTTTGGGGTACGGATCATCGATGACCTCCCCGTGGGATTCAAATACATCGGCCAGATCGTCGAAGACCGCGGCCCCGACCGCTTCTTGCTGGGATGCGAAGAATCACTGGGCTACCTGGCCGGTGGATATGCTCGCGACAAGGATGCGGCCATCGCGGCCTTATACATCGTCGAGCTGGCCGCGGAACTGAAAGCCGCCGGGCTGACCCTCTGCGATCAACTCGATCAACTGTCATTGAAATACGGCCTGCACTGGGAGACCTTGCACACCGAAACCTGCCCGGGTGCCCACGGCCAGGAGCAAATCGCCATCATCATGCGCCGCCTGCGCGCCATGCCGCCGGAGACGCTGGGAGAAATCAAACTGACCCAGGCGGCCGACTATGCCCAACACGAAATCCGGTCGCTGCCCGACAATCAACGAGTCGCCGATCTCCTGCAACCCACGGGAAACATGTTGAGATTGCTGGGCACGGTCGAGAGATTCGACCTTGCAGTTACGATCCGCCCCTCGGGCACCGAGCCCAAATTGAAATTCTATTTCGCCGCCTGCCGTCCCTCGATCACCACCGAGGAGTTACCCACGGCAAAGATCGCAATTCGTCAGCACCTGGCTGATTTTCAACGTGACCTTGTCGCGTGGGTGCATGCGACGCTGGACGAGATTTCGTAAATCTAAGTCTCAGAACTCCTACCAAAACACCAAGTGCAGAATGTCCTCTCCGTGTTCTCCGTGTCTCCGTGGTGCAATGAATCAGAATATTCACCACGGAGATACGAAGAACACGGAGATAAGACCAGAGACAACCGACATTGAGATTTTGCCCCCATGAGACGCTTCCTCCCCTACTTTCAACTTTGCCGCATGCCGGCGGTCTTCTCGGCGATTGCCGACATCTGTTGCGGCTACGCGCTCACACACCGTCAGCCGCCGACTCTGGAACCGTATCCCGTCTTCGCGCTGCTGGTCCTGGCTTCGTGTGGACTGTATCTGGCGGGGATGATTCTGAACGATGTCTTCGATCGCGACATCGACGCCAAAGAACGCCCCCGACGGCCCATTCCCTCCGGGCGGGTCTCATTGGCAGCGGCGATCCGGCTGGCAGTCATCCTGCTGGTGATCGGCAACGTCGCCGCGCTGTGTGCCGGTATTACCAGTGGCTGCATTGCCATGATTCTGACCGCCACAATTCTCGCTTATGACGGCGGCCTGAAGAATACAGTTCTCGGCCCTGTAGTGATGGGCAGCTGTCGCTTTTTCAACATCCTGCTCGGTGCCAGTGCCGTCGGCGGACTGGCCGAAGTCTTCACTGCCCCCCAACTGGCGATCGCCGCAGGGATGGGCATCTACATCACCGGAGTCACGATTTTTTCCCGACAGGAAGCAGCCACCAGCTCGCGCTTGATGCTGGTGTTCGGGATGGGAGTGATCAATCTGGGATTAGCCATCCTGATGGGATTCATGTTGAATTTTCCGACTCCATTGCGAAATAAGTATCTGGCCGTCGTCGGATTTATTGCCATCATTTCCATGATCGACGGCCGCATCCTGGGCAGCCTGGTGCAACCTTCGCCAGGCCGAGTCCAAGCCACCGTGAAGACGCTGCTGATGTCGTTGATGTCCCTGAATGCGATGATCATCTTCCACGCCACAGGTTCCCCGGAACTCGCCATTGGAGTCGTTGCGATGCTCTTACCGGCAATGTATCTGGGACGGTGGATGTCAATCACGTAGGATGCTATCAAATGATTTTTACACTCCAAAACAGAGGTCCGTGAGAGGGTTTGAGAGTATGAGTGTGTGAGAGTTGCGGAGAAACTCTGTTTTACTCTCACACCCACACACTCTCATACACTCACACAACGTATAGATTACAACGCTCAGGCGAATTGAACCTTCAGAGAGCCCCCAATCATGCCACAAGTCCTCATTGTGATCGGTGACGCCACCGAATGTCTCGATACGATGTACCCCTTTTTCCGCCTCCCCGAAGACGGCTTTGACGTCGTCGTGGCCGCACCGGAAAAGCGGCTGTACCACATGGTTCTGCACGAAAAACCGCCGGGGTGGGACATCACTCAAGAGACGGCCGGTTATCATCTCGCCTCAGACATCGCGTTCCGCGACATCGAACCCGAAAACTATGCAGGGTTGTTCGTCTCAGGGGGCCGGGCCCCGGAATATCTGCGTTATGACCAGGATTTACTGGAAGTCACACGCCACTTTTTTGATACCAACAAGCCGGTGGCCTCAGTCTGCCACGGCATCGAAATCGTCGCCGCCGCCGGCTGTATCGCCGGGCGGAAAGCCACGACGGTAGCCAAGTGCGCGATTGATATCACCTCCTTCGGCGGGCTCTACGTCGACGAACCATGCGTGGTCGATGGCAATCTGGTGACCGCCCGCACGTGGCACGACAACACGCCTTTCATGCGGGAATTTTTGAAGTTGTTGAAGCAAGGGATGTAGCTGGCGTTCGCAGTTCCAACCCTATCAGCCGGAACGCTCCAGGCCGTGTTTGGTGAATCAATTACCGACCTACACCAAGGGATCATTGACCGCACAGAATAGGGAGAGGAGATTTTCATAGAATGTTTTTTAGCCACAGAATGACACAGAAGAAACAATGAATCAGAAGACGAAATCTACTCCTAATTTCTGTGTTTCTTCTGTGTCATTCTGTGGCTAAACTCCCTCTTCTTAAATCTCTGTGTTCTCCGTCTCTCTGTGGTGAAATTTCCTCTCGGATGATTCACCAAACACGGCGCAGCATTCAGTTCGAATCGGCCTTCGATTTACGTCGGTGGTTTATCCGAACCGTAGGCTAGCGCCCAGCGGCTGATGAGTCGAACATCTCAGCGGCCAAATTGCTGCTGTGCTCTCGCCGAATTGCCGTTAAGATCATCAGCGAGACACGGTTCAATTGATCGAGATCTCTCCAGCACAACCTCGTAATAACAGTAGACCACAATGCGAATACTGCTCGCCAATCCCCGCGGCTTTTGCGCGGGCGTCAATATGGCCATCGAAGCCCTCGATGAAACGATCCGCCGTTTTGGAACCGAGATTTTCGTCTATCACGAAATCGTCCATAACAAATATGTCGTGGATCAGTTCACGCGGCAGGGGGTCAAGTTTGTGAACTCGCTGCAAGAAGTTCCGACCGGATCCATCCTGCTCTACAGCGCGCACGGAGTCGCCCCGCAGATCCGCGACATCGCCCGCGAACGCCGGCTGAAAACGATCGACGCCACCTGCCCCCTGGTCACGAAGGTCCATATCGAAGCGATCAAGTTCGCCCAGGAAGGCTACAAAATCGTCCTGATCGGTCACGAAGGACACGACGAAGTCCTGGGGACCATGGGTGAGGCCCCCGAAAACATCATCCTCGTGGAAACTCCCGAAGACGTGGACCGGCTGGAAATTGCCGCCGACGTGAAGCTCGCGTATCTCACGCAGACCACGCTCAGCGTCGAAGAGGCAGGGCGAGTGATCAAGCGTCTGCGCGAGCGTTTCCCCAACATCGCCACGCCGCCGAAGGAAGACATCTGCTACGCTACGACGAACCGCCAGGAAGCCGTCTCCGCGTTGGCTCCTCAGGCTGATGTCGTGATCGTGCTGGGCAGCCAGAACAGTTCGAACAGCCGCCGTCTGGCCGAAATTGCCGCCTCGTTGAACAAGCCGGCCTACCTGATTGACGGCGTCCACGAACTCAAGGCCGAGTGGTTCCACGCCGCCCAAACCGTGCTCGTCACCGCCGGGGCCAGTGCGCCCGAAGTCGTGGTGCAGGAATGCCTCGACTATCTCGTGGAGCATTACGGAGCGACCGTCGAATTGGCCGTCATCCGCGAGGAACACGTGTCATTTCCCATCCCGCGCGAGTTGAGGCTCTTGGAACAGACGACCTGACTCGTAGCCGCATTCGTAGGACGGGTCTCCAGGCCCGTTCGAGCCCGTAACAACCGGCTTCAAAAAGCACTCATCCCTCGCGAGCTTCGCGGAGCGCACAGTCCGATTTTTTAGCGACATCCGCACGCTTCAATACGGGCTATTATCTCACAAAACCCGGGATTCCGGGTGCCACTGGCTGTGCCAGTGCTTTGCCGGATTGGGTGCCGAATGACTCCCTGCACTGGCACAGCCAGTGGCACCCAATTTTTGGCCTTATTGAAGCGTGTGGACCTTGTTATGGAAATCGAGCCTTGCGCTGCGCGAAACTCGCAAAGGTCGTTTCTGTGCCATGTCGGTTGTTACAGGCTCAGACGGGCCTGGAGACCCGTCCTACGATTGCAGCTACGGCTGCGGTTCGGGGGCCGGCGGAGCCTGCTTGCCAGCCCTGGCGGCCTTCCGGGCCTGGCGGCGAATACGAATATTCTCGATCATTTGCGCCGCCCGATCGATAGTCAGGTCCAGTTTCTGATTAGCCTCATCCGGCAGCCCTTCGACGTTCACCGGCCCGGCCTGCAAGAGGGCGGCCACCGCTGCCGCCTTGAACTGCTTCCAGAGTTGCGCACGATCTTCGGTTTTGGTCAAATCGAACTTTTCTGGATCGAGCCTGATCGTGAAACCAACATCCTTTTCCTTGGGAAAATTCTTGATTTTTGACATCAACAGTTGCAACGCAATGGCCGCCGCGGGCTTCGTATCGGCGGGGACTCCCGGGCGAATATCCCGCAGGATGAGATGCGTTTCCAAGATCACCGGTAGCGTGCGATCATGGGGCATGTTCTGCACGATACTCACGTCGCATTCGCCACTTTGCAGCCAGCGGAACGGACCTTCCAGGTAGGCTCGAACCAGAGCAATCGGCAATCCGGTGGCCCGCCACTCGGTCTTGGTTCCGCTCGCCGAATGCGTCGTTTGAATCAGGAACGGCCGCCCCTCAATGGTGCCGGCCGCATTCGATCGAAACATCAAATCGAACGGCGCGTGAGACGCCCGCACGGGGGCACAGTCCAGCGAATCAATCGCCAGGCCGATCTGAACCGGCGCCCCCTCGACAGTACTGTCGGTGTAAGTAATCGCCGCCTCGAGAACCTGCAATTCTCCGATCCGGACATTTCGGGAGGTTCGCGGTACCTCAGCCGGAGCGCCAGCGGGTCGCGGACCTTTCGGCCCGGGAGAACGTTGATAAGTCCCTGAAACCTGTTCGATACGGAGTCCGTCGAACGCCAGGTCCGGGGTAAAGAGCTTCCACAACGAACAGCGGGCTGTGACTTGAGAACACCTCAGATCGAAATTCGATTCCGGATGATTCTTACGCACCGCACGGGCCTGACGCAGCACAAACTGGCCGCTCAGCAGCCCCCCCGAGGCCTTCTCAAACGTGACGCGCACTCCTGATTTTGGTTCCAGCTTCGCCAGCGACCAACGCAGGATGGGTTCCGTACCGTAATGCTCCAGCGCCACGAGCGACCCAACAACCGCGAGACCAGCCAATCCAATGGCTCGCAACAGCCACCGAATGGCCGCCACTTTCCCGTTCACGGTTTCGGCGGGATGAATTCGGTGTCCCAGAGTGACGGTGTTCTCCGCATTCCGATCCGGCCCCGGCTGGACTGGATCACCTTCCGGTGCGGCAACGTTGAAGAATCCGCGCGTGAGACTACGGCCGGCCAGTAACCCCAGAATGCTGACGACAATCACCGCCAGCCCGACCATTACTCCGCGCGTGTCACGCAGCAGCTCCTGGACGACTTCTACGATTGATAGCAGCAACGATTCCATGGCGGTCCCTCTTTCGATGGGACGGATGGGATTTCATGTGTCCCATTGGTCCCATAAGTCCCATTGCACAAACAATCCTACTTCCCGACTTTATCACCGGGGTCGATTGTATCACCCGTCGCGGCCTTGTCAGAGATCAACCCCAACGCACGCAGCTTCGATCGCAAAGTCATCCGCGAAATCCCCAGCCGCTCGGCCGCCTTCTGCTGATTGTGATTCAAATGCTTGAGCACTTCTTCCAGGACGACTCGATCAACGGCATGGCTGATCTTGTCGTAGATATCGTTCTCATCGCCGTTCAACAAAGTTTGTGCCAGTTCGAGGACATCCAACCGACCAGACCCGGCTTGCCCCCCAGCGTTCCTCGCATGGGCCGCCGCACCGGGACGGCACGAATCGGGCAAGCAATCCGGCGTGAGAATCTCCCCCGTCGTCGACACCATCGCGAACTTGATGGCACTCTGGAATTCGCGGACATTTCCCGGCCAGGTATGCTGCCGCAGACACGTCAACGTCTCCGGCGTCAAAGCACGCACGCTCTTGTGCAGATCGCGGTTATTGAGCTGAATGAAGTGCTCGGCCAGCAGCGGGATATCATCCAGCCGGTCACGCAGGGCGGGCAGATGAATCGTAAAGCCGTTCAATCGATAGAACAAATCACGGCGATATTTCCCCTCTTCCACCAGCGTGGCGAGATCCCGATTCGTCGCCGTAATGATTCGGACGTCGGTCTCCACCGTTTGATTGCCGCCGACCCGCTCGAACTGCTGTTGCTGCAACAATCGCAACGCCTTGGCTTGCGTGGCGGGGCTCATGTCGCCGATTTCGTCCAGGAAAATCGTCCCCCCGTTGACCTGCTCGAACTTGCCGATGCGCCTCTGATCGGCACCCGTGAAGGCACCCTTCTCATGCCCGAACAGTTCGCTCTCCAGCAAGGTTTCGGTGAGGGCCGCGCAATTGATCGCGAGGAACGGTTTTGTGCTGCGCTGGCTGTAGTGATAGATGGCTCGAGCCACCAGTTCCTTGCCCGTCCCGCTTTCACCCAGGATCAAGACCGGGACCTGCTGCGTCGCCAACCGTCCGATCGCCTTGTAAACATCCTGCATCGCGAGCGAATTGCCGACGATATGATCGGCTGACAGATCCGCAGGTTCGGAACCCATCAACGCGGGAATCCGATTCAAGCGGCTCATTTCGAGCGCCTTCTTCAGGACATCTTGCAGGCGATTGAAATCGACCGGCTTCAAGAGGTACTCGAACGCACCCGTCCGCATGGCTTCAATCGCGGTCTCGGTGCGGGCGTACGCTGTAATGATGATGACTGGCACGCGCGGATCGATGCGTTTGATTTCCTGATATGCATCCAGCCCCGACATATCGGGCAGGCGCACATCGCACAAGATGGCATCGGGCTTGTGGTCCCGCACCATCTGAATCCCCTTCTTGGCCGTGGTCGCGGAAATGACTTTCAGCGTGTCCGAGGCCAGACAGGTTTCAATCGAATAGGCGATATTGGGTTCATCATCAATGACCAGCAGCGTCGGCATAACAGCAACTCACGAGCCTAAAGTGGATCAAGTCTGCGAATTCGAATTTAACAGCCGCAGACATTGGGGCGTAGTCTGACCTGAATACAAATTCGAGATAAATCGCCCGTGGCCGACGCTGCTAGCGTCGGCGTCGATCGTAAACAGGCTGACAAAAGAAAACAGACTGGTGAGCCCCGTCCCGTTAGGGCATTGGTATCTACACAAGCGGCGAAACCGAGAAAAACTACAGAAATATGAGGAAACGCTGCTCCCCTCGCCCTGGTACTCCGGGGAGAGG
>JAKFVC010000206.1 GCA_021732415.1 Planctomycetaceae bacterium | reverse complement strand
CGCTTCGTCTCGCTAGCGCTCGCCTGCGCTGCGCCGACGGCCCCACTCGCGAAAGGGGGGAGAAACTGGCGTTGCCAGTCTCTCTAATAAAATCCGTTTTCTGGTCTAGACAATGGGGTCCACCGTAGTATCCATATGGTGGCGTCGGTTGCATGGTGGCACTGATTGAGGCGTTCGGTTTTGCCGTCACAGGAATTGAAGATGGCACGGGGTTCGTAAGTGTGACTGGGCCAACTTCATGATGATCGCTACCGAGCTTTACCTCGAACAATGCAGACGCTGGCCGTCCTCCGGCAGGCACATCCTTGCTCATTTCGACGAACAGACGATTATCGTCTATCAGTCTTACTGTCCCGCAACTGGTCTTTTTGCGGCTCGCAATGGCTTCTTCGGCGAAGGTTTCAGCTACAACCGCATGAGTTGGATCAAACCCAATTTCCTGTGGATGATGTATCGCAGCAATTGGGGACGTTCTCAGGGACAAGAGGTCGTTCTGGCGGTTCGTTTGAAGAGAACTTTCTTCGACTCATTGCTGGAGCGTGCCGTACCGTCATCGTTCTCTCCAACAGAATTCACGAGCCACGAAGAATGGAAGGCCGCTATTGGGCGTTCTGATGTTCGGCTTCAATGGGACCCAGACCATCGTCCAAATGGGGACAAGGAAGAACGGCGGGCGATTCAACTCGGACTGCGTGGGGCCACACTTGAAGCCTACGGAAAACGAGAGGTCGTTGAGATCATTGACCTGAGCGACTTTGTTGCTGAGCAGCGTGAAAACGTCGTGGTTGAACGCTTCGGCCAATTGACGACGCCGGTAGAGCGACCGTACCGTCCGATGCGTGAAGATGTTTCTGAGATACTCGGTTTAGGGGCAACTTGATCATTGAACGGGCAAGTCTGGTTGAAATGCAAGGGCAAAATTGAACGAGACAGAATTGGCCACCGACCGCATCGCCGACCAGGGGCGTGTACCCGCCACGGATCTGATCGGCAACGAATTTGAATACGTGCTCGTGTGCCGTTCCCGCAGCCGCTCCCGGCCCGGCTTCCAGGAACCACCAGCTTCCCTGACGATCACGCACGAAATCAGCGACGATAAGTCGAGATTGAAATGCCGAACCAATACCTGCCGCCATGTCAGCAAGCAGTCGCAGATCAACAGCACTTGGCGGAAACCCCGTGGGCGATGGCACGACATGCAAATAGTGGAACGACCAGGCGACGGGATGTTGATCGACAATCCAGACCCGGATTTCTTGCGGAGCATCGCCGAACATGAACTTCCCGGAGATGGCAACATTGATCCATCGACGGGCCAGGATCGGCGTGTCCCAACCGAATGTTCGTCGCAGCAACTCCATTTCGTCGCTGAGTTGTTTCAGATTATTGGCTCTCGATTGGGTGCCACCTCTCTTCCATGATGTCTTGGGCGTCCGCACAAAGAGCGGGAATTCCAAATCAGCCGGAGGAGCATCGCCGACCTCAATCACCCACGTCTTGGGAGTGGGAACATTGATGCCTCGCTCCTTCAGACATTGCAGCACATGATCGAGTCGCACCAATTCTTGTCGGTGTTCGGGCCGGTCGGTTACGTTCGGATGATCGGCAACCAGACGCTGATAATGTTCGTCGCTGTGCTGGTAACTGAATAAGAAACCTTCGTCGTCCAACGGTGTCTCCGAGAGTGCGACGGCCCCGAGTTCCTTCAGCCACTTGATGCGGTCGTCACGCAACTTCCTGGCGTTCGGCACATCGTCCTTGTCGTACAGGAGCTTCATTGAAAACTCGAATCTCACCTCATTGGAATCACAGCTCGCTCCCATTTTACCAACTGGGCGGCTTCAATGTATTCCCTCGAATTTCAGACCCTCCCGATATGCCCATTGTCGAAGCATTTCCATCGCCGGCCGACATGGCGGTGAGTTGCGTTTTCCCTTGGCTTGCCGAATCGTTCTCGTCGTGGGAATGACCTCAATCGTCAGTACCCTACTTCTGCGTTCTCCCTTCTGCACCTGCATGGACCAAATTGATGTTTGGCGACGGGAACAAGCGGGGATGTAAGACGCCACGCAATGTCGCATGAAGTGTGCCTCTGCCAGCAAATCCTTGCTCGTGAGCATTTCGTCAATTGACCAGAGCAAGTCTCCCGTGGAACTGCGAAACGGGTTGATGGCCGTTTTCTCCCAACAGGGAGTTGGAGGAACGAACACATACGGAATTCCCCAGAGTTCTGTCTGCCAGTTCGCCATGTGCTGCCTCAACGACATCAGAGTCCGGCCTTGGAGCGTGAACTCTGGCTGAAGTGGTTGCGTGCCCCGGCCCAGACCGCACACGATCTCAGCGGATTGAAACCGTTGCTGATGAATGAACCCCACGATGGCGACGACTTCCTCGGCAGAGATCGGCTCATTCAGGATCAGATAACGAATCACTGATTCCCAAAAGACTTCATCCTCGGTCATCGCACCTAGAATCGTACTCGACACCAACAGCCGGGCAAGTCGTTCGTCGCCGCCAAGCGAGCGGACGTGCGACCATCGCAGGGCCTTGGTCATTGAAGGCTATCCGTTTGACACGAGTATGAAAGGAAAGGCTGTGAGTCCCGACATAAGCAAAATCACAGATACCGTCCTTGAGTTCGAAAACGCCATCAATGCGCGCTGGAATAATGGAGACTGCACAGGATTTCTGGAAGCTTACCGGGAAGACGTGACCTATTTTGATCCGCTTACGGATCGGTGTTTAATTGGTCGTCAGGCAGTCAAAGAGCATTTCGACAAGTATTTCACGGGCGCACCAGTGGTCCGAAGCGAGCAGTTCAATCCAAAGGTGGTTGCACGTTTTCCGGCAAAGCGGCGAAGCAATACTCACCCCTGGACGTCGTTCAAAGAGCCCTTTGACACAGTGGCGTCGAAGGGCTCTTTATCGTCTATTAGTAAGAACTTACGGTGCCGCGACTGCCGCTTGCCGAGCGGCCACAACCCGGTCGGCTTCGGCAACGGCCTGATTACTTGCAGGTCGACCACTCGCTTCAGATACGGGCTAATACGCGTCTCTACCGAGGGGCAAGCACTGTGATGTCGCGAGATGCTTCGTTACTTTCGGTGCCGTCCGCGTTGAACAGTTTCATCGTGATTGTTCGTGTCTCATCGACCGAAGCGCGCTGGTTAAATGTGAAGCTCAGTTGCTTAATGAGCAGGTCGATCATTCGCGCATTAACCAATGAGTTGAACGTGATCGTCAATTGCGAACGCGCGGTCTGTCCTCCGTGAATTTCTCCGATGACAAGTCCATGGAAGTAGAGCTTGTTACCGTGTACCTTGAATTTGCCGGCGTCGGAGTTGAAGTTCAGCTTGTCGCCCGCGTGTCGATTGTCCGTAATCGCCACCACCAACTGTGCGCCATCAAAACTGTCAGCCGAGTCGTCTGCGGTAAAGGTCGCATTGGGCGAAATCAGCTTCTTATCATCCTTCAGATAGTAGATCTTGTCCTGTTCATCGAGTGCGAAAGAAGGATCCTCAACCTCGTTCGTAACCGAGACCGTGATATTCTGAGCCGTGGTCAGTCCCGCGTTGTCACTCACCGTGACGGTCAGATTGTAGATGTTGTTTTCATCGGCATCATCCGGCGCTTCGAAATCGGGTCCCACGAGGAATGTGAGTTCGCCGGTGTCGGGATCAATGGAAAACAAAGCTGCATCTGCGCCTCCGGTGATGGCGTATGTCAGCGATTGAGCCGGCAGATCGTCATCAGTCGCCAGGACGGTGCCGACCTCGGTGAGATTCTCGGTGATTGTGAACTCCGCGGCCGTCGTAAATGCCGGTGCCTGTTCGTTGACTGCTGTCACCGTCACGGAGATGCTTTGCGTCTGCGTCGATCCGTTGCCATCAGATGCAGTGACTTCAATGTTGTAAAGATTGTCTGCATCAGAGTCGCTAGGCGACTCGAAGTTCGGAGCAGTCAGAAAGGTCAGTACGCCCGTTGAAGAATTGATACTGAAAAGTGACGCATCCACGCCTCCAGTAATGGAGTACGTCAGTGTCTGTGCCGGCAAGTCCGCATCGGTCGCCACGACTGTTCCGACCGCAGTGCTGTTCTCCGCGACATTGAATGCGGCCGGTGATGTGAAGATTGGGCTGTTATCGTTAACCGCAGTGACCGTGACCGCTACATTCTGCACGACGGGGGTTCCGTTGCCGTCGTTGGCCGTGATCGTCACATTGTAGACGTTGTTCGTATCCGCGTCCGCCGGGACGTCGAAATCAGGAGCCGTCAGGAATGACAGGGCACCGGTGCTGGAATCGATCGCAAAACGGGCTTGGTCGGCACCGCCCGTAATACTATAAGTGATCGTGTGGGAACCTGTGTCGGCATCGGTTGCGGCAATGGTCCCTACCGCAGTGTTATTCTCCGCGACCGTGTAAGTATCTGGGGAGGTAAACGTCAACGACAGATTCGATACGGAAACCGAGATGTTTTGTGTGGCTGGGATCGCGCTGCCATTATTGGCTGTGACCACGATTTCATACACATTATTCGCATCGGCATCTAACGGCGTCTCGTAGTCGGGGGCAGCGAGAAAGCTCAATAATCCTGTGGTGGGGTTAATGGAGACCAAGGACGCATCCGCACCACCCGTGACGCTGTACGTGATCGCCGGTGTGTTGGTGTCGGCGTCGGACGCCTGGACTGTTCCGACTGTAGTCGTGTTCTCGCTAACAACGAATGTGGAGGAGGAACTGAATACGGCTGGGATGTTTGTTACCGTGACTGCAATAGTTTGTGTCACGTTCGGACTGATTCCATCAGAGACGGACACCTCGACGTTATAGACATTGTTCGCCCCGGCATCCAAAGGGTTTTCAAAGTCAGGGGCCGTGACGAATAAGAGTGCTCCAGTGGTACTGTTGATCGTCAAGAACGCCGCGTCCGCTCCGCCCGTGATAGTATACGTCAGCGTCTGTGCCGGCAGGTCTGCGTCACTGGCAGCTACGGTGCCGATCGAGGTTGTGTTTTCGACAACACTGAAAGCATCTGGCGAAGTAAACGTGGGAGAATTGTCATTGATCCCGCTGACTGTCACGACGACGTTTTGAGTTCCCGGTGATGACACGCCATCGGTCGCCGTCACGGTCACGTTGTAGACGTTGTCAGCGCCGGCATCGAGAGGATGCTCGTAGTCAGGCGCTGCGAGAAATGACAAGACTCCCGTGTTGGCGTCGATTGTGAAGAGCGACGCGTCTGCACCACCGGTGATACTGTAACTTGCGACCGTGGGAGATTGGTCAGGGGAAGTCGCAACGATTGTTCCGACAGTTGAAGTCCCTTCACTCATACCAAACGCCGACGACGAGCTAAATGTCAGCGGAGGCTGCACCACGGTGACCGCGATACTTTGGACTGCCGTCAGGCCGCCGGGATCAGTAACGGTGACGCTGATATTGTAAACATTGTTTCCGCCGTCATCCAATGGTGATTGCAAACTCGGCGCTGTGAGAAAGCTCAGGGCACCTGTGGCCGAATCAATCAAGAAAAAGCCAGAGTCGACACCACCGGTGATAGCGTAGGTCAACGTCTGAGCTGGTAGATCCTGGTCTGTGGCGGTCACGGTCCCGACGGACGTGGTCGATGCTGGTACGTTGAACGCGGCAGGTGATGTGAATACCGGTGCGAACTCGTTGAGGGTCGTCACCGAAACCGCGATAATCTGCGTCACAGGACTGCCGACTCCGTCACTCACATTCACGATGATGTTGTAGGCGTTGTCTGCCCCGGAATCCAGCGGCGTCTCGTAGTCGGGTGGCGACAGAAATACTAGAACGCCCGTGCTGGGATCAATTGAAAAGAGCGCGCTGTCCAGGCTGTCCGAGAGGCTATAAGTTAAAGTCTGAGCTGGCAGATCTCCGTCGGTGGCGATGACAGTTCCCACACTTGTCGAATTCTCTGGCACCGAGAATGACGCGGGCGACGTGATGACCGTGGCGTTATCATCCGAACCGGTGACGGTGACCGTAACGAGTTGTATGGTTGCCAAGCCACCCGATTCGGTCGCCGTGACTTCAATTTCGTAGACGTTGTCGACATTGGCATCGGCAGGCGCCTCGAAATTCGGTGTGGTGTAGAAGAAGAGTTCGCCGCTGAAGGAACTGAGGCCAATCAATGCGGCATCTGCTCCACCCGTGATGGTGTAGGTGATGCTTAAGGCAGGAGTGTCGGTGTCGGTCGCCAGTACAGTTCCAATCGTCGCGGTATTTTCGACGACGCTAAAGGTTGTCGGCGGAGAGAAGACGGGCCCCGCCTCGTTGACTGGCGTGACGGTAACGCTCAATGTCTGCGTATCCGTTCCCTGATCAGGGTCAGCGACAGTAACCGCGACATCGTAAATCTCGTCGGCATTGGCGTCTAACGGGGCCTCATAATTTGGAGGCTGAATAAAGGTTAAGGCACCAGTGCTGGCATCAATCTGGAACTGTGCCGCGTCAGCGCCCCCCGAGATCGAGAAGGTGAACGCGTCGGAAGAAGTGTCGGGATCGGTCGCCGTCACGACGGTGACTGCCACTTGATTCTCCGGGATGCTCACGATTGCGGATGACGTGATCGTCGGAGCCGTCAGTACGGCACGCTCTTCGAGATGTTCAATTTGCAATACTCGCTTCAACGTTTTTCTTCGACGAAACGATCTCATGAGGGAGGACTCCGGTAATCAAGAATGTCTAAGGTTCCAAGCGCGACCGTCGTGCCGCAACGGCGTGGCGGACGACCGAATAGTCGCTCGTTTCAAAACCGAGCTCGCCTGCAATTCGGCGATTGACGAGCGAGTCGCACGGCCTTGCCGCATGGTCGAGAGGATTGTTATGCCTCTGTTCGTAGCGAACTCGTGAAAGACGAAGCCATCTCCTATAAGGTTCCCTGCTCAAAGCCAATTAGAACGTCGTAGGTCATTGAGGGAACCAGCTGGTTAGCTAGTAACGAATCAGGCTGTTGCTGAGCATTGTGACCGTGGTATCGACAACCGGCGGAAACGCAGTCAACACGGGATGGACGATTGAAAAGGCAATTGGACTTTTACGCAGTTGCTCGACGTCACAGTTTGACGTTAACTCAAAGGAGACGGTGCAGTGCGGGCTAGTTACATCGTTTTAAGCGCGCTGAAATGTTAGATGATTCAGCAGCTAGTCGACTCTTGCTGCCACGAGCGGTGATGCTGGCCAAACGGCTTTCTTTTGGAACAAATCTGCCAAGACTATTTTTTTGTGCGGCGGTGTTTCGAGCATCGCCGTGACTATCAATAGAATGGCGAAGCGAGTTCAACACGCCAGAAGATCGTCGTGTGACTAGCGTCGCCCCGAGTGCCCCCGTCCACGCCAGATCTTCGAGTTGGGTGCCATTGGCTTTGCCAGTGCCGATTGTCTGAGGGCTCGCAAGCAAAGGTACTGACAGAGCCTGTAGAACTCGAAAAGTAAGGCTTGAGGACGCACTTAGTCAGCCTGTTTGCACGCAAGATGCGGGGCGAGGTCCGGTTGTTGCTAATGCTTGTAATGCGCGCGGACAGGGATGGATAGTCCGCGGCATTGAGTTCCTTTCATTTGAATCTTGTTGTCGAGAACACGTTATGTTGCGCTCCTGGCTCGCCCGAATCTCGGGTAGTTCGAAGAACACTCGTCGTCGCAATTGGACCGTCGATCGTACGGCGCCAACTGAATCATTGGAGACACGCATCCTGCTGTCGGCGACTGCGGCCGATCAGGACCTCATTGTTCAGCCAAATATTGAGGTGAGCACAGACGCGGTGTCACCGAACGCGACTGCGGCTCCCACTGGCTTGTCTCCAGATCAAATTCGCCAAGCCTACGGGTTCAATAGTATTACGTTCGCCAACGGGACCATCGTGGGTGACGGAACCGGAACCACAATTGCGATTGTCGATGCCTACGACAATCCGAACATCGCCAGTGACCTCCATCAGTTCTCCTTGCAGTACGGTCTGCCGGATGCGGTCTTTACTAAAGTCAATCAGTCCGGTGGAACTTCACTTCCTAAGGCAGATGCTGGCTGGGCAAGTGAGATTGCTTTGGATGTCGAGTGGGCTCATGCCATCGCGCCCGGTGCTAGCATTCTGCTTGTTGAGGCGAAAAGTTCCTCAATTTCCGACTTAATGGCTGCTGTGGATTATGCTCGCCACGTCACCGGCGTCGTTGCCGTTTCGATGAGTTGGGGCAGCAGCGAATTCGCGAGCGAGAAAAGCTACGACAGCTATTTCACGACTCCGGCCGGCCATACTGGTGTGACGTTCTTCGTCTCCAGTGGCGATGACGGCGCACCGGCGCAATATCCCGCCTCTTCGCCCAATGTCGTCTCCGTTGGGGGTACCACGCTGAATGTCTCCAGCAACGGCACCTACCAGGGCGAAACGGGTTGGAGCGGCAGCGGTGGCGGCACGAGCAAGTACGAATCGCAACCATCCTATCAGAAGGGTGTAGTGACTCAATCAACAACGGCTCGGACGAGCCCGGATGTCTCGTACGATGCGGACCCGAATACGGGCGTCTCAGTTTACGATTCCTATGGGAACTCGGCCGCGAACCCCTGGACCCAGTATGGTGGAACGAGCGCCGCGGCACCGCAATGGGCGGGCCTGGTTGCCATCGCCGATCAAGGCCGGGCGTTGGCTGGCCTCGGTTCACTCGATGGAGTGACCCAGACCTTACCAACACTGTACACGTTGCCCGCTTCGGATTTCCATGATGTGACGAGCGGTTCAAGCACTGGCAGCCCCAGATATACGGCGCAAGCAGGCTATGACCTGGTGACCGGACGTGGCTCTCCGATCGCCAATCTGGTAGTTGCCGGCCTGGTGGGAACGACGTCGACTACGACATCACCACCTGCTTCGACGACGACGGTGGCAACTCATTTTGTCATCACGGCCACAGCCACGAGTACGGCCGGCACTAGTTTCAGCATCACCGTCAAGGCGCTGGATGCGTCAAATAATGTGGTGACGGGTTACCGGGGAACCGTCCATTTGACAAGTTCTGACGCTGCCGGCATCATTCCCGGCGACTACACATTCACCACTGCAGACAATGGAGTGCATATTTTTAGCACCGTGACTCTCAAGACCGCCGGCAGCCAGAATATTAAGGTTGCCGATACCGCCAGCAGTTCACTGACGGGCACAGCGAATATCCTGGTGACCCCTGCAGCGGCCAATCATCTGGTCTACAGCCAGGGGCCGACCGGCACCACGTTGAACTCGACTATTAGTCCAGCAGTCACGGTACAAATTGTCGACGCCTATAACAATCTGCTGACCAGCGACAATTCGGACACCGTCACGATCGCCATCGGTACTAATCCCAGTGGCGCGACACTGAGCGGAACAACGTCCGCCAAAGTTGTTGGCGGGGTGGCGACGTTCAATAATCTCTCGCTGAATCAGTTGGGGACTGGCTATACGCTCGTTGCTCGCTCCGGAACTTTAGGTGCAGTGACATCGAGCACCTTTAATGTCACCTCGGCCAGCAAGGTGCTCGAGGCATTCGACCCTTGGAGTTTGAACCAGTACTATTATCTGGGCAGCCGCTTTCCATCAGTCCAGACGACCCCCTCGGCCGCACACGATGGTAGTTTCGGCCTGATGGATTATAGCGGAACCGATTGGGTGTTCCGCAACGACTCGGCAACACAGGTCAAGCAGGGTGACACCATTTCGGTCTGGGTCAAGTTCGTCGGCGCCGCAACTGGAACCGCGGCCTTTGGATTCGGTGCCTCAGGGAGCGGAACGCTGTCGATCGTGGCGTCAGCCTCCACGAATCAGCTCCTGTTGGTAAACAATTCGGGCTATGGAGCAACGACAATCGCCGCGTCGACCGAGACCTGGCAAGCGAACCATTGGTACCGCCTGGAGGTGAGCTGGGGCACGACGGGCAGCATCGTCGGAAGGGTTTACGACAGTAACGGGACTACTCAGTTACAGTCAGTTTCCGGCACCAGTACCGCGATCAAGTCAGGAGGCATTGCCTTCCGGACATTTGGCGGGACGGCTGCGTGGGACACGGTTCAAGTCGCATCTGGAGTGAACGCCCTGGCAAAACAACAGTCCGTGACACCGCTTAATCTCTCAAACTCTCCGGACTCAGCATCGACAACAAGTTCATCCAGCTCAACAGTCGGCGGAATCGATTCTACCGCGGATGATATCGCTGAAGGCACTGGTCGCAGCTCAATTTCCTGGACGGCAAGCGGAACGGACTCTAATAACGCAGCCCAGGCACGACATCATGGCCACCGTGCTCGTCGCCTGACTCAGCACGCACTCTCAGCGGGAGCCGGTTCAACATTGGATCAAGTCTTCCAGGGCTTGTATTAATGAGTCGTCCATGCTGACGTGACAGTCCTCAATCGGCAGGTGAGAGATGTGCACTGGAAGGTGAACGACAGGGGAAACTCCTGCATTTCCCCTGAACGTGACTGCATCTAATGGAAGGCGTAATGTACTCTGACTGCGCACCCCGGATTACCTTAATAACATCGCGGCGTCATTCGTCGAGAAGTGACTTCACGAGGCCGTGGTTCGGGTCACTAAAAATATCTGTGCGAGCGCCGATATACCAGCTTCGTCCCAGGCTGGAGAAGACTTTATCGTTTGCGCTGTCGTCTTGCACTGTTGAATCGTCAGCATTGACGTCGAGGACAATCGAATTGTCATCTCCGACACCGGTCTCTTCCAGGAGGGTGATTCGGTCATCGAGGTTGAGGTCCTGTAGCCACGCTTCACGAATCAGTCCGAGCGAGGCCTCGTCAGTGTCGTAGTCGGTCGTACCGCCGATCATCAGATCCCCGCGGCTGCCGCCGCTGATGAGGTCGGCGCTGCCGCCGCCGATTATGACATCGCGGCCGTCTCCGCCGCGCAAGTCGTCAGGGGATGATCCACCGACAATCAGATCATCGCCCCCGCCACCACGAATCGTGTTGTAATCCTCGTCGCCAAACAACTGATCCTCACCCGATCGACCTACAATCGTATCATCGCCGCTACCCCCATGGATCACATCGTCGCCTTTGCCACCTTTTAGTAAATCATTGCCGTCTCCACCATTAATGGTGGCGGGAGTAGCCACATCTGACCAGATCAGGATCCGGTCATCACCAGCACCTCCTTCGATGTGAATTCCGTTGGTCACGTCAAACAGTCCCTGATCTTCAAAGTTCATGAAGAGATGAACCTGACCGGTCTCGCTGTCACGAATGATCTTGATCACATCATCAATCTCGCTGCCCACGATATTCAGGGTTCCATCGACGAGATTGACCCCTTCAATGTTGACTTGCAGGGTGACGATCTCGCTTTCACCCCCGTCCTGATCGATGGCCTTCACCTTGACGTTCGCGGGGCCGCCGGCCGTGAAAGTGTGCGTCACCGTCTGTGTCGACGTACCGGTGACCTCTTGATCGAACGTGCCATCGCCATCCCAGTCAATCTTCCACGTAAAGCCGGCGGTGTTGTCCGAACTGGAGGCATCTGTGGCCCCGAGCGTGAAGGTCAGCTCCTCATCTGGCGTTCCGGAAGTCGGACCGGTTATCGTGGCGACTGGTGGTGCGTTATTGAACTCAAATGTCGTTGCTGCGGAGGAAACAATATGCCCTTTGCCGTCATCCACGCGAACGGTGACATTGAAAGACGCTGTCTCGTTAGTAATTCCAAGCGATGTCAGCTGCGACTTCGTCAATGTGGGATTCACACCCGTGGCATCGCCGAATGTGCCGTCGCCGTTGATATCCCAGCTATATGTGAGCGTATCACCATCAGCGTCTGACGACCCCGAGGCATCCAGTGTCAAGCTCTCCCCTTCGACGATCGTGTACGGTCCACCCGCATTCGCTACAGGCGGAACATTGGTGACTTCCGAGGTGACGGTCATCGAGATGACCTGGGTGTCATAATTGTTGCTGGCATCCAGGCTGCTGGCCCCGCTATGGGTTGTACTGTCGCGCACCCCCACCAGCATTTCAACTGTTCCTATGAAGCCGGTTTCCGGTGTGAAGGTGACCAGGGCGCTGGCCGGCGTACTTCCGCTGGCTGGCGTGGTTGTGATCGTCACTGTCCCATGCAGAGGGGAGCTTGCTGAACTGAGCGCAGTTGAATTGCTGGACGCACTGGTTGGATCTTTGACAACGAATGTCAAACTATCGCTTTTAAGGTCGATGCCCGTAACCGTAAAAGAGATTGGGGTATTGACGGCAGTTGACTGATCGCTAATCGGCCCCAGGTACGGGGGATCATTCAAGGTGTCCGATACGCCAGTGACAATAAAACTGTCGGTTGCTGCAGTCCCGCTTCCCGTGCCCTTAATCGTGATCGTCGACGAACCCGTAAAGCCACTCGCTGCACTGACCTTAACCACGCCGTTTGTCGTGTCGTTGAAGACCTCCAGATTGGTCATCACGACGGGGTTGACAGGACTGGAGACCTCACCGGAAGAACTCGAGACGACGGGCGTGGACATGAGTTCTTGGAAGGTGTCGAAGCCGCTCGTGAGAACCCCAAAAATCGTGTAGTTGAAATTCAAGCTGCGCGGCATCGAGTCCAAGGTCAGATCGGTATCAGTCACGAAGAACTGAGAATCGCTGGTGTCATCGCCCGAGTTCGCCATCGCCAACAGCCCCTCACTGGTAAACGTCACGTGGCTGCTGAATTCGTCATCGAGCTTCGTCCCTGAACCTCCAGTGCCGTCTCCATCGGGATCGCCACCTTGAGCAACGAATCCGTCGAGAATCCGATGGAAGTCGAGTCCTTCGTAGAATCCGCTCTGAATCAGCGAGATAATCCTGGCGGTGGTCTCCGGTGCAACATCCTCGAATAGCATGAATGTCAACTCGCCGCTGAAGGCCTCCCCATTCCCGTCAACGCCGCTGACGGTCATCTTAATGCTGCGATTGCCCGTCACCACGGTAGCCGACACGCTCGCGCTGCTACTGCTGGCGGTATAGGCGATTGAACTTCCCTCAGTGTCGGTACCCGGCAGAGCCACATATAAGTCCTGACCGCCAATGAAGCTTGCGGCACTCAAATCCGGCAGTGATGCGTCGAGCACCACACGCTCCTCAAGAATTTCGAATTGCGCAGGCAGGCATGACTGTTGCGTTGGGTGATATCGCTTGCTGGGATTACTCCCCAACAGTCTGCTAAGCCAGTTCGTCATCAAACTTGCATACATTATCGATTCTCCTCGCTTGTCTGGCGTGCGTAATTGAATTGATCCGTCAAACATAATCGAACGCGTCGACGCTTCACCTAATCGACGAGGCGATGTCGGCAATACTCGAACGGTTCAGTATGGGGATGTGATCAGCGAAGACGGCTGGTTGCAGTCCACGGTGATTCGAAGAGAGAATTGTGTTCGCGGAAGACGGACGTGAGAAATTAGTATTAGCGATCAATTTGAGACGGGGCAACTGCTATTTGGCAAGGCTGGACGGCAGCATAGGGAATCGGACTGACGCGATACCGCTTCATTGGCTCTCGGTGTGGCGTCTCAGTGATGGATAGGCGCCACCGTCTTGCAGTCTGTATGCCAATCTTTCGGCGGCAACAAACGTGATCACCTACTCATCCCGGCCCTTATGCAGTTCGACTGATTGTACCCCTTCGCATCGTGTCAGTTCGGATACGAGCTGAGTCAAGGTCGTCGTAGGTAACAGTCGCAAGTGATAGGTGAGTTCCATTCCAACGCCATGGCGAATCGTGTTCGCCGACAGCGCTTCCACATCCTGGGCATAGCGAGCGAGCAGTTCGACGACCGACGCCTCCAATTCCGGAGTCCATACCATACGTATAATCAGAATCATTTCTCGGCTGACGACGGCCGACGCCGCGGGCCGATCTCGAAACAGGACGGCTGCAACTCCCACTGCTACCAATCCGCAGAGGGCGACCATCGTTTGTCCCAGACCTGTCGCCATTCCCACGACGACCGCAACAATTACGAAGGCCGTATCTTTTGTGTCGCGGACTGACGTTCGGAAGCGAACCACGGAGAGAGCTCCGACCAGGCTGAAGGCGAGAGCCAGGTTATCACCAATGACCTGCGTCACCATGGCGATCAAAATGGACAGCAGAACCAGCGTCGCGGGGAACGTAGCTGTAATACTGGCCGATCGTCGAGTGGCTCGATAGATGCCGACAACTGCGAGTCCCAAGATGAAAGAGACAGTCAGTCGCATGCTGAGTGTCGTCCATGATAAGGCGGACGATCGATCAAATACAGGGTCCAGCCAAAACGGCATCTTGCAAGCCTCAGACGAGTTTGTCGACGAATCGATAGTGACGATTTAGGTTGGACGTGTTTGCCGACGAAGCCTCGAAGTTGCTATTAACTGATTAGTAGGGAGCACTACTTCTGCGAGATACAGTCGATTGCTCCCCGACCGGAAATGACAATGCGTGGTGGCGAAAGTGAGCTGCCTTGCTTCACGGGCGGTCGGGGCCGACAGGGTAATCTTGTAGAGCACATCGTTTGATCATTTCTCTAGATACAAGAGTAGCGCACGCGCAGATCCGTCTTGTTCCAGCCACGAACAATCGCCTGCGCTTTAAGGTAATTTATTTGGCGAATCGGTGATCTCAACGAAGATTCACTCAAAAATGGTCTGGTCCTGGGGGGCCGTGATGAAGAAATGGCGGACCTGGATGACGCGGGAAAAAAAAGTCACCCGTAAACGGTTTGCCCGTCATCTGTTCCCATTGCTTTCGCTGGGTGGGACTTAAGAGGGCGAGAATTTGTTGCATGGCCAGTCGCGCTCGTTGGCCTCGCTCTTCCGAGGGGGGAGGCTCCGGCCGAAGGCGATCGTCATGTCGGAAGATCGTTTCGCTTTCAATGCGTTGAATACTCTGTTTTTGCTCAGCGGTCAGCTTGAGCGTGCGTCCGATGTCGACTTCTCGAAATGCCATGGGCCCCTGGCATTGCAGTGCAATTTGACTTAGGCGTGAGATCTGATCGGGTTTCAGGATGGCGGAATAGGCGATCTCATTAGCCCGGGCTGTTACGAGAATCTCCTTTTCACTTCCTTTTCGCAGCCTGTCCCGCGGACCACCACTATGGCCGCGCGACGGTGGCGGATGATGCTCGTCTCGGCTGCTGATGAGTTCGGCGATCTGAGCGCGTTGTTCCTTCGTGAGTTTGAGATCGTCCTGAACGGCGACTTCTCGCAGCAGGAATCGCTGTCGATCGGACTCCAAAAGTGCCAGGTCGGCAAGAATTCTATTGACTCGGGCCCGGGTCGCCCCCAGCTCGGATTCACTGGTCGAGGTTGTGCCTCGGTTCGCACTGAACTCCTGGTAGTAGCCCAAGGCTGCTTCCAGCAACTGCTTACGCAGCCCTTCTTGAAACGGGGCGTCTGATAACTCTTTCTCGGCCAGTTGAATCATCTCATCGGTGACTCGGCGGGCCAATTTAAATTGGGCCTCGGCTTCCCGAGCGCGCTGCCGTTCGCGTTGATAGGCTTCGTCAGTCTTCGCGTGTTCGCGCGCGACGATCGCTGTGGTGATTCCCAATCCGATTAAGCCGCAGATCAACAGAATCAGAGCGGCGGCGATAAAAGACGGATGCCGACGCATCCATTTGCGCAGCCGATCGACGAGTTGCGGACGCCGCGCGCGGATGGGGATCTCATTCAGAAAACGCCGCAAATCGTCCGCCATCTCCCCCGCCGTCGCGTAACGTTCAACGGGAGATTTCGCGAGCGCCTTCAAGACGATCGTCTCCAGTTCGACGGGGATCGCGAGGTCCAGCTTACGAAGTGGTCGCGGATCTTCATTCAGAATTTGATAGAACAAGGCCGGCCGATCCTGGCCAGGAAAGATCGGTTGCAACGTCAACCATTCATACAGCGTCGCACCGAGAGAATAAACATCCGTGCGATGATCAACTGGCTCGCGCCCGCCAGCAGCCTGTTCCGGGCTCATGTAGCGCAAGGTTCCCAGCACATCACCCGTTTGCGTGAGGCCCGCATCGGTCGCGACCAACGCGAGCCCGAAGTCGGCAATCCACACGGCCCCTTTGGAATCGAGTAACAAGTTCGCGGGCTTGATGTCCCGATGGATAACGCCCGAATCGTGGGCGTATTCCAGAGCATCGGCAACCTCTGCGGCAATCTGCGCAGCCGACCGAAAACTGTCGCGAGTCCGTCCCGATCGCGGACTCGAACGTCCAGGTAGCGAATCCGCCAGGGTTAATTCTCGATGCTGCGCAACGGTGTTTGTGATTTCTGTATTCACATCTTGAGGCGGAGCGCTGACGACTTTGTTCTGGTTGCGCAGTTCGTCGATCACTTCTGCAATGGAGTGGCCTTCGATCAATTGCATGGCATAATAGTGCATTCCCCGTTCGCAGCCGACCGCGTACACCGGTACAATATTGGTGTGATGCAACTGGGCCGCGGCGTAGGCTTCTGTCTTGAATCGTTGCAGATGTTTTGCATCGAGTGCCGCGGCGAATGGCAGCACCTTCAACGCGACGCGCCGCCCCAGCGAGAGTTGAATGGCCTCATAAACGACCCCCATCCCTCCCCTTCCCACTTCACGAACAATTTGAAAATCCCCCAACGGGCTGCCAGTCGGTTCGGGCGCCGCAACGATCGCGACGGGACGTAGCGTCTCCGCTAACTGAATCCCGTCCAGGTATTCAGAAAGAATTGCCGCGAGTTCCGGGTAACGATCGAGGTAGGTTTGACGGCTCGGTGAACGTCCCGCCTCGAGTTCCGCCAGATATTCACGCGTCATCAGCAGGATGCGGGGATCTTCCTCCGCGAGTGGATCGGGGTTGGGAATCATGGCTGCTCTCCAGAGACTTCTTTCTTGAGGCGGGTGAGTCCGCGAAGCCAAAGTTTTTCCACACTGTCCACGCTGCGCTCCATGCGTTGTGCGACTTGGGGAAATGTCAGTCCTTCTAGGTGTCGCAGGATCAAAACCGTCTGGTAGTCCTCGGGTAGCCGGGACAGCGCCGCCGTCACCCACAAGGCTTGCTCGCCGCGTATTGCCAACTGACTTGGTGAACTATGAGGGTCAACCAGGATTTGCCCCAATGCACACGACGACTGGTCAAGTTCTGCTGCGAGTTGTTGTTCCAAATTCAGGTCTCGGGCTTGCGTCCCGAGGTAGCGCCGCATGACATTCGCCAAGGTCCCGGCCAAGATCGTGCGCAACCAGTGCACGAACTGCGCTTCAACCTCACCACGAAAGTTCGGAAAGTTCCGATGAGCATCCAGGAACGTCTCCTGCACGATGTCCGACGCATCAATCTTCCCTTGCAGTCGTCGACCAATTTCAATACGTGCCAGCAACCGTAAGTAATTGTGGTACGACTCCAGCAATTGCCCCAAGACGGCATTATTACCCGCTCGCGCTTGAGTCAGCAGCAATGCGACATTCCCGTCCATTCGAAGTTCTCCCCTATTTCTATAGTAAAGAATTCCAGGCCAATACCGCCGCTCGAAGGGAGAATAATTGCTCGTAAGAGGCAAAAGAATCCGACGCTTCGAGACGGCGGACAGCCCTAATTCAGCAGAACCAATGATCTCTCGGCCTCAGAAATAGGAAATTGCGCGGCGGTAAGACGGTTCCCAGAGGGACTATTCAAGAAGCGAAGAGAACTTTGGCTGAGCAGTCAAGGCATTCGAAATCGCCAATTGACCTTAAAACGGTTACCCCAAGTCCTTGCGTATCTTGAGATTGGGGCCGCCAATCCGATCGCTTCCCTGAGAGTCGTGTCCGCGGAGATTCCCATGAAGTTTGCATTTCGCCTGAGTCTGGGGTTACTGGTCGAATTGGTCGTCGCGTCAAACGGATTTGCCCAGCCGGAAACGCTGCGGCCTGGCGGATTCGGAGGTCCAGGCGGCCCTGGTGGGTTTGGAGGCCCAGGCGGGTTTATGGGCGCGGAGCGGGAGGTCGTCAAGGAGTTCGACGAGGACAAGAATGGCATTCTCGATCTGAAAGAACGTACGGCGGCCCGTGCCTCCTTGAAAAAGCAGCAGGCTCGCGGACCGGGTGGAGCTGGTTTTCTTGGTTTTCTTGGTGGCCCGGGTGGCCCGGGAAGGGGAGGCTTCGACCCGGGAAGCATGATCGCTAAGCCGTTATTAGAGGCACTCGATACGAACAAAAACGGTAAGTTGACTGCGGAAGAAGTTGAAGCCGGCGTCAAGCAGTTGATGCCCACAACGGGCCCCGGCACACGTGCCACTCTGGACGAGACGGAGCTCGCCGAGATACTAAACCGAATCCTGCCAGCACCTTTCCCGTTTGGCAGACGAGGCGGCGGCCCGGGCGGTCGCGGTCCCCAAGGTGCCCCTCCTGGAACTCCGGATCCCGCAGCACCTCCCGCAACGCGAGACCGTCCTGATGCGGGTCCCCGGGGTGGCCCGGGCGGCGGATTCGGTCCTGGCAGTATGTTGGCCGGCTCGATCCTCGACCGATCGGATACCAATCAGGACGGCAAACTAACGCCTGAGGAGTTACTCACCGCGAGTCAATCGATCTTCAAGAGTGCGGACAAGGATAACAACGGTCAACTGGATGAAGCCGAAATCGCGACGGGGATTGGATCATTGCTTCCAGCTGGCCCCGGTGGTTTTGGTGCCCGGGAAAAAGGGACACCTGGCCCGAAGGTGGCTGTGGGTGACGTGAAGACCTATGGTGACGAGCCGCTCTATGCAGCGAATGTCCTGCGAACTTTATTCTTCGAATTCGAAGCGGCTGACTGGGAAGCCGAACTAGCCGACTTCCACAACACCGATGTGGAAGTTCCCGCCACATTGATGGTCGACGGTAAGCAATATCCGCACGTAGGAATCTCATTTCGCGGGATGTCATCCTACGGTATGGTGCCGGCCGGATCCAAGCGGTCGCTTAATGTCTCGATCGATTTCGTTGATTCTAAGCAACGTCTACTGGGATACAAAACGCTCAATCTATTGAATGCCAACGAAGACCCTTCATTCCTGAGCACCGTCCTTTACTCGTACATTGCTCGTAAGCACATTCCGGCTCCTAAAGCGAACTTTGTGAAAGTCGTGATTAATGGAGAAAGCTGGGGAGTGTATGTAAACGTGCAGCAATTTAATAAAGAGTTTATCGCGGAGAACTATCAGAATGTCAAAGGGACTCGCTGGAAGGTCCGCGGCAGTCCCGGAGGAGGTGGCGGCCTGGAATACCAGGGCGACAAACTGGAAGACTATAAACGCCGCTATCAGATCAAGTCGGATGACAGTGATAAAGCTTGGAAGGAGCTCATTACACTTTGTAAAACTCTAAACAAAACTCCTCCTGCGAAGCTGGAAGCAGCCTTGGAGCCGATCCTGGATATCGACCAGACATTGTGGTTCCTGGCGTTGGATGTGGCGCTGATCAACAATGATGGTTATTGGGTCCGGGCGAGCGATTACAGCATTTTCCAAGAGGCTCGCGGCAGGTTTCATATCATTCCGCATGATATGAACGAAGCCTTTCATGGTGCGATGATGATGGGACCCGGCCCCGGTCGCAGGGGACCAGGCGCTGGCCCGTCGGACCCGCGCGGCAGACCGCCGGGAGGTCGGCCTCGGGCCTCAGGCCTGGAACTTGATCCGCTGATTGGATTGGATGATCCGAGCAAGCCGCTTCGCAGCAAATTACTCGCTGTCCCCAGTCTGCAAGCTCGTTACCTTGAACACGTGCGTGCGATTGCAGAACAAGACCTGAATTGGGAACTGCTGCGGCCGGTGATTGAACAATATCGGCAACTGATCGAAGGCGAGATCAAAGCTGATACGCGCAAGCTGACCTCATTTGCAGCCTTCGAGTCTGCGCTCAGCGATCAGGTCGAGCCGCCGGCGCCAGCCCAAGGTCGCTCGCATGTTAGCTTACGCAGCTTTACGGACCAACGACGGGCCTACCTGTTAAAGGCCACGCAACCCACTGAGACACGATCGAACGCAACGCCCTAGCATCACATCTGAATCGAGATGAAGTGCATACGTACAAATGGGCCGTACATGAATTTGAAATTACGGCAATTCACAAGAAACGGAATGACATGTCGCACGAATCGAACAGTTTGGAACCGTCTCGCTCGCGCTGCTGTTGCGAACAGCCAACCACGACATTGGAAAATAGTCCCGAGAGACCAGCTCGGCGGGTGGACAAAAGTGCGTTAAACAGAACCAATAGCACAGAACCGGTAGCTGGGGCTCAACGTTGCGCCCGAGGCCCTTATGAGATTAAGTTCCTGCTCGATGACCATCAGAGCCGCGACGTGCGGGACTGGGCTCGAACGCACCTTCAGCCAGATCCCCATGCCTCTCCTGAGAATGGGTATGAATACACAGTCAATAGTTTGTATCTCGATACGCCCGGCTTTGATATATTTCATCGAGCCGACAGGTCTCAGCAAAGCAAATATCGGCTCCGCCGCTACGGCAATGAAGCCGTGCTATGGGCAGAATTAAAGCGGAAGCGGAACGGCCAAGTACGCAAGCGACGCACCTCAATGGCTGCCTTGGATCTACAGTCGATGCTCGCCGCTTCGGATGACACCGGTTGGGACGGCGATTGGTTTCGCCGGCGCATAACCAGACTGCAGTTGCGCCCCGTCTGTCAGGTCACATACCAGCGATTGGCTTGTGTGGGGACATCAGCGTATGGATCGCTACGACTCACCGTGGACTCACAACTGCATTGTCGGCCGGTCCAGGACTGGACGGTGCCTGCCCAACCACTGACTTCCGGCAGATTGCTACCAAACCAGCAGATCCTGGAGTTGAAGTTCTACGAAACGCTCCCTAATGCGTTTCGGGACTTGATTCGCGATCTGCGGCTGACGATGGCGACCTGTTCCAAATATCGACACAGCGTCGAGGCGTGTGTTTCCCTTGATCGACTCATGGGGCTCTCGCGACTGAGCCACTGATCAGGCATGTCGAATAGGAATAGGTCTAACAGTCAAGTGATGTCTTACGCGCGCCAGGTGTGGTCCTCGCCGAACCGCAAACCCAACTACGGAGAGTTGTCAACTGCCTGTCGCATTGACTCAATCTCACAAATTAAGTTTGGAAATGGAACATAACCGCGATGATTGGTCATCTATTGACACCAACCAATTCGATACCCCGCCACTTTCAGGGTGCGATGCGTTGGCAGTCGGCCTGGGCAATCTGGTAATGAGTGATTGTTCGGTGGCGTTCATGAGTCTGCACGCGCTATTGCCGACAAGTGTTGAAGCGGGCTGGTCCGCAATTTATGTCGTTCGCCAGGGAGCGTGCTGGCTGTCGGGCGAAGGGATCGATGGGGCGGTTCAACTCCAGACCGGTGACATCATACTGTTGCCTCAAGGAAAACAGCACGCGCTGGGACAATCCGACTCTAAGGTGCTCGTTAGTGCATTCCACCATTCAGGAGCGAACCCGTCGTTGGACGACACACGAACGCATTTTCAGCAACAATCGGCGGCAGAGAACCGAGTGTTGGCTTGTCGATTTCGCAACCACGTCGGACAAATTAGCGCGCTCCTTACCGCCTTGCCGTCAATTGTCCATATTCCTGGAGCGGAAGGGCACCACCCATCGGCATTCGCGCCGATAGTCAGTTTGATTGAAGGCGAGATTGCGCATCCGCAACCCGGCAGTAGCCATGTCGTCGGCCATCTGATTCAATTGCTCTTTATGCAAGCCATCCGATTCTTGCTGTCGTCGGGAGAGCAACCGAATGCCTTAGCTTGCGAAATGGCATTTCGAGACCCAGTCATTGGGACGTCTCTCGGTTTAATTAATGCCCGCCTGGGAACGGCTTGGACGCTCGCTTCGCTCGCTGAGGCCGTTGGCGTCTCGCGCTCGACTTTTGCCGCACGATTTGCTGAAAAAGTCGGTATGACGCCGCTCAACTATCTTTGGCGACGGCGCATGGAACGTGCCGTAACGATGCTTTGCGAAAACGATCTGGGCATCAAGGAAATTGCCTCACGTATCGGTTATAAGTCCGAATCAGCATTCAGCACCGCTTTCAAGCGCTGGGCCGGTATGACACCAGGATCGTTTCGTAGTCAGCGCCGGATCTGATTCCGCCAATGATTTTGATGACTTGGCGCGGCCAAATCAGTGTAATGGCCAGCCCCAGGCGGACTGGGGCTGGTTGGAACGACGAAGCTCTCGGCCTTAAGTCGTCGTCAAGTCAAAGGCAATGGTCTTCTTTCCGCCACTTCCGAAACCGGTATCAAGTCCGCCATCACTATCTAGCCGGACGGCACCAAAGTCGGTATCCGCGGGGTCTGCCTTGATGGCGGCTCCGACGATGACAATCTTCCCGTCCGATTGCAGTGACATGCCATTCGCCATGTCATAATCACTACCACCTAAGTTGAAAGGCACCGTCTTTTTGCCCTCAATCGCAAACAATGTATCGAGATCGCCTTCGGACGTCAGACGGGCCACTGAATAGTCAAAGTCGCCGCTTGAACTCACTTGAGAATACCCGCCAATGATGATCGTGCCATCGGACTGAACGGCGACGCCGGTCGCGCCGTCCTCATTGTCAGCACCCAGGTTAAGTGCCACTGTCTTGCGACCATCACCGCTAAAGGTCCCATCCATTCCCCCCTTGCTAGTGAGGCGGGCCACCGCGAAATCGCCGTCGCCGTTTGTTCCCGATGCGGAACCGGCCACAACAATTGAACCGTCAGATTGAATGACGATCGAAGCGGCACGATCGGTCGCATTTCCCCCAATATTGAAGGCGATGGTCTTTTTCCCATCATCGCTGAAACTGTAATCCAGGCTGCCGTCTGGAGTGACCCGGGCAACCGCAAAATCATTGTCACCGTTCGCGCCTGTCGTATAGCCCGCAACTAAAATACTTCCATCGGACTGAATAGCGACCGCAGCTCCCGCATCGTCACCACCATCGCCAAGTTCAATAAACTTGCGACCGTCCCCTGTAAAAGACGTGTCGAGCGATCCGTCGCTTAGCAGGCGCGCCATGGCCATGTCGCCAGCACCGCTGGCATCTTGCTGACAGGTTCCGACCAGCACAATTTTCCCATCCGCCTGAATCTCGACCCCCGTCGCACGGTCATCACCCGAACCGCCATAGTCAAATGCGACTAACGCTTTTCCATCGCTGCTGAATGTCGTATCCAGCGATCCATCGGGATTCAGCCGGGCGACTGCAAAGTCATAGTTCCCGCTGCTATCTCGCTGGGCATACCCGCCGACCACAATCTTGCCATCAGCTTGGATCGCTACGCAGTTGGCAATGTCCAGATCCGCATTCAAATTGCCGTCTTCATCAGCCCCGCCCAGGTCGAAGGCAATGGTCATCTTGCCGTTGTCACCGAAAGTTGAATCGACAGTGCCGTCCGAGTTCAGACGGGTGACTGCAAAATCATAATTCCCGTAGGTATTCATCTGGGCTGCTCCGACAAGGACAATCTTGCCGTCAGTTTGCACTGCGGACGCAATGGCTAGATCGCTGTTGACCGAGTCGGAATCAGTATCATCAGTACTATCGACTGTAGTGGTCGACGTGCTGGATGTTGTGGTATTGCCGTCGGCGTCAGTCATTGTCGTGGTGACAGTGGTGGTGGTCGTCGCATTTCCGTTGGCATCAACTCCATGTGTCGTCGTGGTTGAACTAGATGAGCCTGCCTCATTCGCCGTCTGTTCATCACTCGATGAGTTGTTCGCTGCGGTCTGCTCCGCAGACACGGCGTTTGTCGCCGACAATAATTGGCGGATTTCCAGGTACTCTACATGTGCCGGCGCAGGGCTTTCGGGTTGTTCGATTCGTTTGCGAGTTAATGTTCCGTTGAACCAGCGATTAAGAGACTGACACCAGGTGACGGGATCGGACTTGGCTTGTGACATGCTAGACGTGCCTCCATATGAAGGGGGTGGTGCCTGGACGGCGATGAAGGATCCTTGGGAAGTGACGAGGGAATGCGGAGAACCCGCAAAGTGGCAGGTGGGAACGCGATCGAAAGTCGCGTGAGGTCGGTGCTGTTTGGGCAGGCCGTGGCCGATGCTGCTTTGAATTGACTATTGGCTCTGGTGCAGTTGAGGAAGAACGGCGCTCGTTCTTGATGTGCATGAGATTGTCTTGTGTGGGCCGGCTGGTCCTTTCTATGGCGTCACCGAATTAGTGGAGGAATTGAATGTCGCGGTTACTACCGCCGGACAAAAGTTACTTGAGAACTCGTCGAACGCTATCGTCCGCTTGCTGCGTTAAGAGTGGATGGGGGCGGTCCGTATCTAATCTGCCTCAAAAATTGCATCTGCTTGCGACCGGCGTAATAACGAAACTGGCAATTACCAATAAAAGGTGTGTTAGCAACCGCCCGAAATGGCCACAATCGCAAGTCCGGGAAGCTGGACGATCTCGCAGGAATTCGGATTTTCAGAGATGTTCGTTGTTGGCAGATTAAATCGTGCGCAGTTTCAAGCACAGATAACGCTACTTGAGGTCTGCGACTTGTTCATAGCAAGAGGCTGCAAGAGCTACAATTGCGGTTGGGCATGGCTGGACGCCCGGTTGGACAATTGGACCGAGACGATACCGGCATTGGATCAGATGGGGAGAATTGAACTGAAACGCGCGTTGTTGGACGGGTTGACGAGCGACGCTTTACCTCGAGCGTTGTATGTTGATTGAGACAGCATCTTCCTAAATTCACCAAGACGGAGAATCGCCTTCAAGAAACGGTGGAATGGGAACGGTGGGCATGCCGCCGTCTCCTGCCGCGATTCTCTACGAAATCAAGTGGCCAGTTGACTTCGTTCTAGCCAACTGCAAGCTGACGGGCTCCAACTTGATCAAGGACGCCATCGCGATGGCCTGCGCGGTCCATTCGCCCCTCAAGGTTAGACGACAACTCACTTTTAAAACACGCTCTCAGCGACGTACACGCCTTTAGTGTACCGGTCTGTGCGGACAGCCGCGGAGAACGTAAGGTCATCGCGGCCGAACCCTCGATAGATGCTTGGTGCGTCGCACCCGCCAGAGTTCCACTTACAGGGCGGGGCGAAATGACACCGTTTGTAGAACCACACCGTAGCGCCACGCAACCAGAACGAAGTCAGAACTCCGTCAACGAAATGGGTGAGGAAACTTTTTCACAAATCCTCACGGCGCTCAACGTGCGCTCTCTTGACAGCTTAGGGCCATATAGATGTTAGGCCTGTTGCTAATTTTGCACCATTCTTCAGGCAACCGCAAGTTGCCGCCTATTGCTAACCGTCGCCGATTGAGGCGTCAGGGAGCTGCCGAGCCTTTACTACAAAATCACCCGGGACACCGGAAATTGATACTTTAATCCATAGGTCCTCGGACAATTCAAAGTCAAAGTTGGTCCGCCCATCGTCGGCGAGTTCTGTTTGATTGAAATCCGGCGTAATACAATGCACTAGCTCAAGCGTGTCTTGAAGCGACAGAGACTGCGTTTCAAGCATGACAATGTGGTCGGTCAACATGATCTGGGGGGGACGGCCAGTTGTAAGATGACACGCAGTGACTTTTTTCGTGCAGATGAGGAGTGCCAGAAGTTTCGGCATCAGATTATCGGCGTCCATAGAAACGGCTTCCCGCATCCCGCTCGTTCCGCCTAACGCCCAGGTTAACCCGCGTTGTGCCGCGCGAGTGACATTGATGACACCCAAAACTCAGCCCGGCACAATGTCATTGCACCAGGTTTTCATCCCGGTCCAGTCCTGATTTCCATTCTGGCGGTGAGATGCGCTCGATGTCGACGAGACGCGTTTCCTCCCAGGTCAGGATCAGTGTATAGGGCTCCGCGGCGTCTATGTCATAGTGCCAACGTGAGTCCCAGTCCACCAGATCTGGCGATCCGATTGTCGACAGCACGGCTTTCGTCCCCATCCCGGTCGCGACTTGAGCGGCCACTGCATCGCGGGCGACTTTGAGCGGATCGCCTCGTTCGATCATGATCTCGCCCTTATGATAGATCTCGAACCCATAGACCGGAAGCTGGCAGGGTGTCTGTGCCAATCGACGAAGAGACAGTTGGGCAAACTGACGTAGCGGATTCGGCTCGAAGTTGTACGGGGCAGGATTTTCGAGTTCGTTTTGATCCGTAGCTCCCCTTCCAACGGACCCGCTGTAAATATCCGACTTCTCCAACTCGCGTAGCCGTGGAATCGCTTCAGTAATCTTTAAGGCTCCCGCGAGATAGGCTCCCACCATCGCTGCGTTGTACTTGGAATAGTCGCTGCCGACTGGCTTGGGGCTGCCTCGTCCGAGCTGCTTAATAACGTAGGCATTTTCGACAGGAGCCGCGGCATTCAGAATGGACTCGGTCACTGGAAGCAGGCGACCGGACCCGAGATCCACCACAATGCGCCGCCCCCACCAAGGACGGACGACGAACAGTTGGGCCTGGTCGACATCCAGAAAATACCAGATCGAATACTCCATCCAGATCGGACCAACATCTGATGGGCATACCTTTTGTTCTTTTTCTTCGGGGGTCAGTGCCTCTTCGATCATCCTGATTTGCCGACTTTCGCCAGCCGAATTCAGCCAGGTCAAGTCACCTCGCAGCTCTCGAACGGCAGTCCATCCTGAATCTGAAACATACATCTCGACAGGCGAATAAACATTGATCGGCTTGGGTTCGTTGGCAGGCGGTTTGGCAATCGGTTCGTCCTTGCCCGTCGGTTTCGGCGCGGCCGTCGCTTGCTTCCTCGACCACAGCAGCTTCTTCGCCTGCGTGTCGTAACAGGTATAGGTAAAGATCGAGTCAGAACGATTCGGCTCCCCCGGTTTGCGGGAATTGTGAGGCTTCTTGGCCTCAACTTTGTACCGGCCCGAGGGCGACGTGGCAGAACAATCACCGAATGAGGGACCCCAGCCGGCGATCGCCCGAGCAGAGAACGCATGCGAAACAAGAATCAGAAACGCCAAAATGTTTATGATCGTTTTCATCGAGTCACCTGTTGAATCGAAAGCCACCTGTACCTGCCAAGGTGCCGATTCTGCCCGCTTGTAGCTTGTTCACTCATGTGGAATCGCTGCCTGATGCCCACGTTAGCCCGCGCGAGCGATATTGATATTGAAAGAACCCCAAACCCGCCCGCGGCACAATGTCGGGATGAACCGCATGTTAGGCCGTTTGCGGCCCGTTGTAGATATCACTCGTCGGTGCGACCGATTGCCAGTGGCCTATTCCGTTGCCACAACGCAAACACTCCCAACGGTAACAATAGGCAGTTCAATATGAACGCTTGCAACAGTAAGCCATAGGTCGAGAGAATTCCGTCATATTCATATGTCCCGTCGGTAATAGACAGTCCAGCAAGAAGGAAGTAGCCAAGTAGAACGGTGATGTGGGCTACAAGTAGACCGATCAGTCCACCGTATCTTGGCGCGAGCCAAGACACTAACGCGAACGAGATCAAAAACAAAATGGCAGTATTGGTCATAACTGGATTCTCATACCGCCTAACGCCCAGGTTAACCCGCGTTGTGCCGCGCGAGCGAGTCGAATGACACCTTAAGCCCGCCCGCGGCACAATGTCGGCTGAACCGTTTGTGTTAGGCCGGCATGTGACGTTTGGGCGACTTGTTGAAAATGCCGTAGCGGTACGCCCAAATGAGATTGGCGCTCCCGTGAACGGGATTGTATCGCGATGCGAAACCCTGACGCCCCAGCACAAGGATCCCAGACTGGTACTTGGGTCCGAGCATGATACTGCTAAGGCAACTACCTTTGTACGGGTTTCAGGTGGAGCATTCAAGAACAAACTGGCCAACGCCGCTGATGAAGGGTGGAGCGTGCCAAGCATTCGTCGATGGGATTCCGAACTGCCGGCTGTTAGTCACGACACTGGTTCGCAGTCGATCCAATTGTCCGTTTCTCTGCCCAGAGGGAATGGTCTGAATGCCACAGCCATTAACCCAAAGTAGAGAAAGTAGCACGCGAAGATGAGAATCCACACCTGAGTCGGTAGCGGATCTGAAACTTGGGCAATGCCAGAGACGAGTTCAAGAGCGAACAGCAGCGCAATCGCGGCGGAGAACACGATGTGACGAAGAATCTGGTGCGATCCTGCGCGACGTAGATACGACTGGCCGATTGACGCACGTCCCAGCGACGCGAAGACGGGGACGGTGACTGCGATGAGCAGGGTTACGAGATGATTTCTCCCAGCCAATTGGCAAGCGATCGCGGGAAGTAGAACGACGGCGCTGGGGAGTAGACCATCCCAGCAGATGAGCGACAACCATGTCAAGACGTTACCCCAATCGGCCTAACGCCCAGGTTAACCCGCGTATGCCGCGCGAGTAACGTGAACTTTGGGAGTAAACCCCAACGCGGCATACGTCGGGTTGAACCGCATGTTCAAGTAAGCCGCTGTCGCGGCGGGATATGCGGAGCGTTGCGCGCACACTCGCAACATCCTGGATTCTAACTCCCTATTAGGCGTACGTCACGTCCAAAAAGGAGGCAGGTTTACTTCGGTTTCGACTTTCTTTCCTCCTGACCGAAGGGACCTGAATGATGACGACTCAGACGCTGACGTGGGCGCAGCGGATGTCGGGTGACATGCGGATCGCGGGACTTAGTGAACGGACCGAGGCCGCCTATCTGCGGGCGGTGCGGCAACTGGCGAAGTTTTACCAGGGACGGAGCCCCGAGGACCTGTCCGAAGCGGACGTGCGGGAGTATCTGGTCTGGCTGCGGGGTGAGCAGCGGGCGGCACCGGGGACACTGAAGGTTGCGATCAACGGGCTGCGGTTCTACTACCGTCACACGTGCCCCCGCGCATGGCAGGTGCTCGATAAGTTCCGCATTCCGCCGGAGCGGAAGCTGCCGACGGTGCTCACCGTGGCCGAGGTGCGGCGGATCATGGCCGCGGCGCGGCAACTGCGGATTCGCACGTATCTGTGGACAGTCTACTCGTGCGGGTTGCGGTTGCAGGAAGCGCTGGCGCTGGAGTTCGTGCAGGTCGTCAAACCGTTGTGGAGGGACACCAGTTGACTCACGAGCTGCCGACCAAGCCGACCGTCGGTCTATCCGGCTGCGCTGCGAGTCCTTCGCGGGGTGGCGTGATCGCGGTGCGCGCTGCGGATCGCGACAGTAGGAGGACCGCCTCGACCGATGATCTCCGCCGAAGTGCGACGGCAGCGCAGAGCCCGTTTGGGCGGAGTTCGCCAGCCAGTTCGAGCCGCGCAGTGACCCCGGCGGTGGGGGGCCAGCCGACAGCCGCTGCCAGGGATCGCTTCACGAAGAGGCGGGGCACCAGCAATTCCCCATACCACACGCTGCGAGAAGTGCGGCGGAAAAACTCCTGCCGGACGAAGAATTTTGGCAGTCGCCAGAGTGCCGGAGTCGCCTGGGTCTGCCGGGCTTCTTGAACAACGGGTTGGAACTCGGCTCCGCACGCCGCTGTGCCGACCACCCGAACTCACGGGGCCAGTCGAACTGCGCTCACACTGCGGCCATGGATCGGCTACGCGAGTTTCCAACCCACCTGTGTTAGGCAATTGACTGATCGCGATCTTTATTATGAGTCACCGACAGAATGATCGCCGTCAACGACAAACGGATACACGACGAGTGAATCAACGAACCCCTCGAGAACCTCCGTAGATAGTTCTTCATCACGGACGATCTCCATGCGGCCCGGATGAACCAAGTTCATTACCGCGTCCTTCGGGACAATTGCCGCGCGCCCGGCGGCGTCGGGGCAAAAGAAAACAGGCAACTGCGGTGGAAATCGACGCAAGTGTTTGATTAGTTCACCGACTGTCATCGAACCCGTACTCCACTGCCTAACGCTTATTATACAGAATCGATTCTGCATATTTCCGGTAAACACGCAGTAGTTAGCCGCGCGACGTTGTCGCTAGGCTAAACTGCCCGTGCGATCAGTCCAAGATGGAACTCCGCATAAAACATCGTTTCGTGCAAGATTGATGAATGTGTGAACAGAAGCCGACTGTCACACAGTCGAATCCGGACGCTTCACTTGAGCGGCTTCGAGGCCTAACGGTTCTTGCGGAATAATTAGCTCCGTCCATTGCGGGGTGGCTCAGATGCATTCGCGACCAGGGACTGAAGAGGCATCTTTGATGGGTTTGAATCTGTTGCGAATCTGCGCGACAGTTCGAGGGCCCACACGCCTCTGAGATTGCATGTGAACTGCGTGGATCGCTGGAATTTGCCTCTCATCAAGCTTCTGGCAGGGTGGCACTGGTTGTATGTGACCTGAAGCGAAGTCGTGGCACTGCTTCGCGACTGTACTCGGTCGTTAAGCAGTGGTTACGTGGGTCTACGAGTCGCCACGAGCACTGCTTAGGTGCGGCGGCGACGTCCAATTCAAATTGACGCGGGATTGCGCCGCCCCGAAGCAGTGGCACGAATTCACAAGGGCGCCTGTCGTGCTCGTTCACACCTTAATCATCGGGATGGGTGCCACTGGCTCTGCCAGTGGCGGTCGTCTTTCGACTGTCCGGCAAAGCACTGGCAGAGCCAGTGGCACCCGAATTCCTGGCTTAGACGAGGCACTAGTCGGTCTTGAATCGGCTGCAAATCTGCAAGACTGTTCGAGGGCGCACACGTCTTGAGATTCTGACTGACCTACGCGGATCGCTGGAGTTTGCCTCTCTTCAATCTTCAGGAGCGGCCTCAACCCCTGGATTTTGCGAGGTTTCGTGATTTCGCCGGCTGCGGAGGGGTGGTGTAGAACAGAGTCGGCAGCGTGGGATTCCCGCGGGATGTTCGCGGGAGGCTGCTGTGGGCTCTTTCGAAAAACGGGTGCAGCATGCTGGGCAAGTTTGCGAATATGGAAAAGTTGACGCGGCAGATGGGAATCCAGGACGCTCAGAAGATGTCGTCGGGGCTTCCGCCGCTCAAGGGCGGGCCGTGGCCGGAAGCGTTTGAAAAGGCCTCGGCTAACGCCACGACGACCGTGCGGAATGGTGCGAACGTCCGAACGGAGGGCCCCAGCGATATTCAACTTTGCGGGGTGCGACTGGAGCAGCGGGCGCAGTTGGTGGGGGTGGCTCAGCCGTTGCTGGATCAGGGGTTGTCGGAGCCTGAGGTTCAGGTGGCTCTGGCGGAGTTTGTGAAGCAGAAGAAGTGGGCTCCCCTGTCGCCGCTGGTTCTGGAGGGGATTGTGGAATCCGCATTAAATGCGTGTTTCGATGCGGAATTGGCGGCCGATGCGGCTGAGCAGGCCGCGAGCCTGGTGCCGGTGCCGGATGAGTTGCACGAGGTTTCGCTGGCAGACGTCCGGCCTGAGCCGGTGCGGTGGTTGTGGCCGGGGAAGATTCCGCTCAATAGGGTGACCGTGATTTATGGTGAGGCGGGGATTGGGAAGACCAG
>JAKFVC010000183.1 GCA_021732415.1 Planctomycetaceae bacterium | reverse complement strand
CTCGACGAGTTTCCGTCCCGATGGGTCGCCGGTAGTCTCCGGATTATGCCGAGGCCTTTGACCCGCAAGTTCGGCAATTGAATCCCCCGCAACCGCAATGCGGCATAACCCGGAACCCGGCATTATGCGTCACCTCATGGGCGAGCGTCGCCGCGTGGGACTCGGCATCGCGGAAGGTCTCGAATGGCGGCATACGGACATAGTCGGCATCGATCGCATAGAACGCCCGGTTCCCGCCGGTGCGGATGTCGGCTTTCGTATTCGCAAAGAACGTCTCCGCCCGTTCGATCCGCTCTAGTTTCTCCGTCGGCGGGTTCACCGTCGCATAAAAGTGCTGCGGCAGTCCTTCGCATTGATCGGCACAGAAGACCGTGTATTCCTTCAGGAATGGAATTTCTTCCTCGGTCTCCTGTCCGTCGTCGGTCTGCTCCTTCGTCTTGAACGTCGCGGCATACACCACCGGCGAACCCTTTTCCCCTTTCTTGACATGTCCGCCAAGTTCCTTCGCCTGCTGAAACGTCAGCCAGAACGGCGAGACAAACCCGGCTTCCTCGGCCGATGCCCACAGCATCAGGATATTGATCCCCTTGTACGGCACTCCGTTACTACGAAGCGGGCGGGTAATGCGTCCGGCGGCGTGCTCGGCGTTCCACGGCTTGAGCCAGGGGCGAACCCCGTGCGAAAGCTGTTCGGTGATGCGGTCCGTGACGCGGGTGTAGATGTCGGTGCGGGCGGTCTTGAAAGCGGCCATAGCAAAGTCCCTTGGTTTGAAAATGAATCTGTCCGTGAGCCAAAAGCTCATGCTTTTTGGCGGACGGAACAGAAGCCCAAAAACACCGGGGGGAGGGCAGTCAAGGACTGGCCCGAGGGAGGGCACCGCGCTGCACAAGCGACGCAAGGAGCGCGGAAGCGTGGGAGGCGGCCGTCGGGCCAGCGTGGCCCCGATCCTTGACAGCACGGGGGTCGGCAACCCCTTCAAGAAACAGGAGCGCCGTCAGGCGACCGGTTCAGGCCGCAGGCCGCAGCACCAGCGGGCCGGAAGGGCGAATGCGTCGGTACTCCGACTGGAGCGAAGCGAAGCCGGAAGTCACGCGGGCGGCAACGCCGCGGTGCCCGGAAGAATGCCTGCCCCCGAGCAACATCGCGTTAATCAACGGGTGTGAGAGTGAGACGATGCAACGCAGGAAAACGGTACCAAAGAGAACGACATTCCCATTCCTTCACCGGGCCGGGTGAACCTGTGGGGAAATTCCGGCGTCTATCCCGATGCAGACTGTACGCAATGCCGGAAGAACAGAAGATGCCCATCACCCACTGAATTCGTCACCGAGATCCAGCAATTGAAGGACCAGCTTGCCCGAGTGCAGCAGCGGGGCGGGAACTTTGCGGATATCCGGCTGCGAATGTACCTGCAACGCAAGGTGCGGCAACTCGATGCTGAGATAGGATTCGCCGGGATAGCCATCCATCGCCCGAATCACGCCGTACCGTCATTGGCGAGTTCGCAAAGAACATCGGCATGGCAGGGGCGATCCAGTGGGCAGTAACAGGCAAGACGCCTGCCCGCGAGCTTCGCGAGTTCCCCTCGCAATGCCTGCATCTCCTCCCATGCTGGCACACCCAGTAAAGAGGCGTTGAACACACGCTGGCCGATCATCACTTTTGTCGTCATCGTGAAGCGCGTGCGCTCGCCGTTCAGAATGACACGCCACGCTTCGCGGTAAGCCTCCACGGCGTCGGGTCCGGAAAACCAGTTGCCCCACTTGCCCGGCCGCGTGACACACACCGTTCCATACGGAAGCTCGAACCCCCTTGTTCGCTTCCGTTGGAGTCGAAATGGGTGCGGCGAGTATGGCATCATGTGGCTCTATGATAGGATGGAGGAGTCTTCCAGAGGCGTATGCCGCGAGAATTCTGTGCGAGCTACAGAGGGCGTTGTGAGCAACTACTTCTTCTTTCTCGACACGCAAGTCTTTGACCAGAATGCCTATGACTTTGAAAACAAGCACTTCAAGCTGATTATCGGCCTAGTCGAACTGGAACTGGTTCGACTTGTCATGACGGAGGTAACGCGCCAAGAGATCGAGGCGCATATCGCGGCGAAGGCGAAGGATGCGTTCGTTGCTTTAGACAAGTTTAGGCGACATGGGTTCCACAAAAACCTCCGGGTTCCGCCTTTTGATGCGATCGCCAAAGGGACCACCGAAGACGCTATTCGCACGGAACTTCTGGGGCAGTTTAGGGAGTTCTGCGAGAAGGCGAATGTGCTTCAATTGTCCTTGGAAGGCGTGGACATCAAGAGCGTTTTAGACGACTACTTTGACCGGAAGCCTCCGTTTGGGGAAGGCAAAAAGAAGAACGAATTTCCCGACGCGATCACTGCCAAGATACTGTTAAAGTGGTGCCACGAGAAGACGCAGAGGATTGTTGTCGTCTCTGGTGATGGCGACTGGGGAGGAGTTACCGATCCACAGCTTGAGGTAGTCAAAGATGTCGCGAATTACCTTGCTCGGTTTCCAGACCCCAATATCGCGAAGACTGTCCGCCAAGCGGTTCAGAACTCCGGTTACCTCCTAAAGGCCGTGAAACGAGAGTTCGAGAACCTGGATTTCTACGACGAGGAGTATGACGCCGAACTTACCGATCTTGAAGTCGAGGATGTCTCATTCGTCGACTTCTATGTCATCGATGTTAAGAATGGCACGGCGACACTGGAGGCGAACGTAGACATCTCGTTTTCGGTACACGTTGCCGGGCAAAATCACAGGCTGCATTATTACGACGATGATCGCGACGACTTCGTCCGCGGTACGGTATCAACATCTAAGTCCGGCACTGTGACGCTTGAGGTCTATTATGAAGAGGACGATCCGAGCGACATCGACTTTGCTGAAGTCAGTCTTTCCGGCATCTCGCCATACGTCAACGTGAGTAGCATCTTTGAATGATACGAGCATGCGGCCAATGCGCGGCTCAACTTCGATTGAAAGTAGTAATGCAAAAAAGGCATGCTCCTGCCCAAAAGCAGTCAGTACCAGAATTTCGAGCAAGCACTGTGGCGGCATGCCTTTCAGCTTTAGCAGACACCCGCCAGACAGATGCCGTTCGCATAGAACCAACTGGAGCCATAATCGTGATGGAGATGCACCCGATCCATGAGAAGTTTCTCAAGACGTGCCCGTCCAATTCCGCACCGCGGCTGTTGGAATTGATGGATGTGCTCCCGTCCAAGGCTCGGGACAGCTTACTGATTCCAACCGCTATCAGCGTACTTCAGCCCAAGACGAGGAATCCCGAAAGCGTTCACGAAACCACCGCCAGCCTCTTTGACGAGCATGTGAGCTATTCGCGATTCAAAGCGAAGCTAGTGGAGATGACGCAAGTCGTCCCCGGAGAGTTGGTCGTTCTCGCTGTGGTGCACCGGTTCTTGTCCACCATCTACGGGTTTGCGCACTTCGATCTTGAGAAAATCATTGCCAACCACCGGGGCACAATCGCGAGGCTTCAAGGTTACCTGGAGCAGGACGACCTGCCTGATTGGAAGCGATCGCAGCTCGAACCGCTGATCCAAATGTCCGAGGACAAGATCGAGAGTCTTCCCCGCGAGCAGATTGAGCACCAGGAGTTTTACGTTTTGTTCTGTGACACCGTCCTCGCCGGCCTCCTCGTAGAACATCAGGAAAGTGAGGCGGAAGCGATAGACGACCTGAGGACTTCAATTAAGGATCTGTCCGAAGAAGAGTTTCCCGGCGCACCGAAGGAAGGGATTGACAACACATGAGCCTTTGGCCAAAGCCAGCCTCTCAGATCACGTTTGCCGACATAGATCAGTTTTGCCGAGAGATGCATCCAGAAGGTGCGCGACTCGATTACAAAGGCATTGCATTCCCTAAAGACCTGGCCAAAACGATCTCAGCGTTCGCCAATACACTTGGCGGTCTGATCCTTCTCGGCATCGAAGCTGACAAGAAATCGAATACACCCATCTGGCCCCCCAAGGAGGGGATGCCAATGGAGAATGGCTTGTCAGAACGGGTTATACAGAAGGCCCACGATGGGATCGTTCCGCCTGTTCGAGTCAGTGTCAGCGACGTCATTCACAACGATCTCTTGCCGAACCATGCGATCCTCGTCATTCGCGTGAACGAAAGCCGCGAGGCACCTCATGCAGTCGAGAAGAACACTCAGATTTACGTCTATGACAGGACGGCGAACAAGAACGAGCCATATGACCTCGCCGACATTCCCCGGATCGAATACCTGTTGTCTCGGCGGAACAGGCTGACGGACAGGAGAGAAGTGGATTTGCAGGCGAGTCTGGATCGCGGCTTGCGGGTGATGCACCGAAGTATCTGCCCGATTCGCTGGATCTCAGTTGCGCCGGTATATCCGTGGCGGGACATACACGATCAATACGACTGCGGCGTGTTCCACAAACGCCAGGTTTGGGGGATGCACGACACTTACTGGTCGTATCAGACAGTTCCCGGAGGTTCCTTTGCCACTGGTCGGCGACACGAAGACAATCGGCGAACGCTGTGCATGGCCTGCACCTCCGTTTCCGCCAACGGAACACTCTTTGGCATGCACTATACCAGAGAGACCATGTTCAACAACGAGACCCTCTTCCAAGAGACCGAAGAGCGCATCCCCGGCAAGATGTGGGTGGACATGGACAACTTCCGCAAAATGACGCGGCAGTTTCTCGCAAGTTGCAGTGAGTTCTATTCGTTGTCCAGCGACGCACCCGGTGAAGTCATGCTGAGCATCGGCCTGAAGAATGCCCAGGATGTCATGATGTACGACAGCTTCAGTAACCAGAAGACCGACTCTCCCTTTCCCGATCCGGATTATCGGATCGACACGATTCTGAATGTGGAACAGCTCGGGTTGCGAATGCCTGAAGTGGATGAGGTATTCAACGACATCATCTTTGCTTTCAACGCTGGCGCAATTCAGTCGTCCTAGATGAGCTTTCGCGCTTTCCGATGGGCTGGTGGTCGCCTTCGCGTTTTCTACGAGGGTGTGCTGTTGGTCCCGTCGGGCGGGCCGACGACATTCGTCGCGAAGTCTAAGTGGGGTATGCTCCAATCGGACGTCAGCCGATCTCTCTGGATGCTGTGCATTTAGAGTCTGGTTCGTTTTTTCTTGACGCCGATCCTAAAGGATCTTAGACCTTATCCTGACAAAGAGGGTTCATGTTGGGAAAGGGTCAACAGGTTGGATACGTCCGGGTCAGCAGTGCCGACCAGAAAGTCGAGCGCCAACTCCAAGAGTTACGCGTCGATCGGGTATTTGTTGATCGCGTCTCCGGAAAAGACGCTGACCGGCCCCAATTGCAGGAACTGTTGAAGTACGTCCGCGACGGAGACACGATTGTCGCGCACAGCATGTGCCGGCTGGCACGCAACGTCGATGACTTGCGGCGCATCGTGCAGCAACAAACCCAGCGGGGTGTGCGTCTTCATTTTCTCAAAGAGAATCTGACATTCACCGGCCAGGATTCGCCAATGGCGAACTTGATGCTGTCGATCCTCGGTTCGATCGCGCAGTTCGAGAGAGAATTAATCCGCGAACGGCAGCGGGAAGGGATTGCGCTTGCCAAGCAGCGCGGTGTTTATCGAGGCCGCCGGAAAGCCCTTTCCGCGGAACGGGCATCGGCATTACGAGAGCGAGTCGCAGCAGGCGGCAGGAAGTCGGATCTTGCTAAGGAATTCGGAATTTCGCGAGAGACGCTCTATCAGTATTTGCGCCGGTAGTTGCGTGAGATTCATGAACCGCACGGAAGGCGGCATTTGAACAATCAAAAATCTGCTGCAATCCACTTACCAAAGAAGCCAAATTATTTCGCAGATTTCTTGTCGCATTCCGCAGAGTTTTTGACTCTTACTCTATGTGGACGTTCTGCATTGGGGCACTGACGGACAGTCAGGTTCATCCCGGCAGATTTCAGTTCTTCTTGCTAAGTGGCAGAAGAGTCGTCAATTCGTCGTCTGAATGAGAGGACATGGTCATGAATCCGATCACTGAGTCACGGTCCGCGGAATTCGTCGTGCAGTCGCACGAACGCCGTATCGAAGATGCGGAGCAGAACATCCAAGCGTATTTGGATGCTCACGTCTACCACGGTCGGCATGGTCGCAAGATGGATAACGGCTAAGCCACGAGTCTCTCGCTCGATTCGCCACATCCCCTTGCTTGTCTTACCCTCCGCCCGCCGGGGGCGCTCGCTTCACCGCGTGCGCCCCCACCTTCCTTACCGTTGATTTTTCTCCAATCTGGAATCACTGCCATGCTTCCGCTCTATGATCGTGCGCGCATTGAAGAGAATTGTCTCGCTGTCGCCAAGCAGACTCCGATTTCCGGATCGCTCCGACGGCGGTTTGCTCACGGGATTCGCTCACTCCTCGGAACGCCGCTAGAAATTGACGGAGACACTGCGCGGCTGACAATGGGCAGGAAACCGTGGTGCGACTTTCTGATCGAACGCCAGGTAATTCCGTCGAACAACGAGTCCGGTGTCTTGGCGATCAGCGCCGATGATCGCGCGCGGATTCAGGACGAGTTCGCCGCCATGCGTGCCTTCCTGAAGCGCGTCAACCCGCAAGCGCTTGGATTGCTCGATTTGCTCATCGCTGAGATCGCTGTTTTCCAGGTCGAGCGACCGGAAGCGGGGTCGCACTCGGCCGCGATCGGATTCCTGTGGCTGAATGTTCGCGCCATCTCCTCGGCGGAATCTTTGGCGGAGCTCGTGTTTCATGAAGTGCTGCATAATGTCGTGTTCCTGGAAGACATGGTGCGGGGTCTGATGCCGGAAATGGAATTGCTGGAGCGGGAAGACACGCGGGCTTATTCCGCGGTGCGCCAGACGTCGCGATACTTTGACTCGGCGTTTCACGCCGCCTGCGTCGCCGCGGGAATGATGTGGTTCCATCATCGTTGTGTTGAGCACGCCTGTTCCGGTCATACCCAGCAAATTGACCACTATCTCCAGCATGGTCGGCTGGCGGTGGCAGACCTGATCCGCGTGGTCGACCAACAACTCAACGCGGGTCGGCCCATCCTGTCCCCGAATGGCAACATGATCCTCGCTGGAATGGCCGACTTCTTCGCATTGCCAGACTTTGAGGCGATGGACGCCCAACTCTCTTTGTCCCTTTCCACTTCTCTTGTGTAACTGCCAACCGCGACCGTCAACCCGACCCGGCCTTCATGAAATCGTTGTTGCGCCAGTTCGGCGCGGGTGGTCTATCGTTGCCCGAGGAACATCCCATGTCGAGAGCCTTTCTCTCCGTCACCTGCTCTTGCGGCCTCCCGCTCATCGCGGAGCCGCAAGACGCAGGACAACTCAGAAAATGTCCTGCCTGTCAATGCATTGTGCGGATACCGTTCGGGACAAATTTCGCGCCGAGAGTCGTTGATGCGACCGTGATCGCACGGTCAACGTCCCCAGAACCGAATCCGCAGGCAGAACTGCACGCGTACCTCATAGTGGCTGGTATCGCGTTGTGCCTCTTCATCATCGTTAATCGCGATTGGCTTCAACTCGGAAGCGAAAGCCGGGGCGAGCGCACGGTGCAGCATGAATTGGCTGCACCCCAAGCGCCGCCAATACTTCCCTTGCGAGCTCTTCCTGAGACTGGAGTGACTGAACGTTCCCATCCGAATTCGCTCGCCCACGAAGGACGGCAACCGACGGTGTTCGAAGGAGGTTTTGGAGAAGCGAAACCTCGATTGATGCCGGATACGCCGCCACTGGCGGCCGTCGATCCGCTGGCGAGCGGAGCGATGGAACACTCACAGACACTTGCAAACACGCCGGAGGGTGTGCGCGTCACCGGGGATGCCACGGTGTCGCCGTCGGAGGTAAAGCCGAGTCCCGCAGAAGACTACGACGGACCAACTGCCAATAGTTATGTGGATGGTCTGCAACTGTCGCGACGACTCAGCAAGCCGATGCTTCTGTTTTTCTTTGCCGAGAGTTGTCTTTGGTGTCGGAAGATGAAGAGCGAGACGCTGACGGACAAAGGCGTCCAGTCCGCAATGCAGAAGTACGTCTGCGTCACTCTCGATGCGAATGATAAAGTCAATGTCCATTTGACTTCGAAGTATGCCGTGAAGGGGCTCCCCACGTATGTCATCACGGACCCGAATGGGAAGTTGATCAAATCGGGAGCCGGCTTTCGGCCCGAGCCGAGCACTTTCGGTAACTGGCTGAACGACACATTGGTTTGGCAGCGCATGAACTCGCTGTCGAAGGCACGGCAAAACTAGCCCGTGTCGCCTTCGACGAACTCTCCTGTCCTGCTTTCCTGCGCACGATGTCATCCGCGCATCGTGTTCGCGCCCGCCGTCCGTCTATTTCCTTAGGAGTTTGATGATGAGTTCGACGCTCAACGCAAAAATTGCAGCGACCTGCGGCCACTGCAATCGCACAGAACATGCCAGAGCCGAGTTTGCCGGGCGCCTCGGTAAGTGTCCTGGCTGTGGCAATGCGGTTTCGATTCCCTTCGGTCCGTCCGGTCCAACCGTGATCCACACGGTTGCTCAACCGCCAATCATCCCTGCGGCATGGATGTCGAATCCGAAAGTCGGTTCGCAATTGATCGCGGGCGGCACATTGCTGCTCCTCCTCATCTTCTTCGGCCGAGATTGGTTGCATCCGTCCGCGGTTGGCAGTGGATATGTCAGCAAAGCAACGCGAAGAAACACGAACACAGTCAAAACTTCGTCCGCTGACACCCCGACCGGTCAAGGAGCCGAAGCAGAAGTTGAAAAGCTTCCCTTGGGAACGGCCGCCGCCGCAGACGGTACAACGGGTATTGCCGCGCTTTTGCCGCCGATCCAGTCGATGGTCTCGCGACGGGAGGTTCCCTTCGACTGTCCACTCGCCACCGGCGTCCGCTCCGCGGTCTTTACTCCCGACGGGACGTTCGCTCTGACCGTGCATCAGACAGAGCGCGGGCCGTTCTTACGGAAGTGGGTCTCTGCAACGGGGGCACCGGTTGGCCAGCCGGTTCTTTTACCGATCGGAAATGAATGCCAACTCGCATTCTCACCCGACGGCCAACGATTGGCGATGACTGCTTCGGGCGCTGAGAATGGATTGGGCCTCATTAACGCGCGGAATGGGACGATTCTCAAGTCCCGCGGGACGAACCGCCTCGGCCACATGACCGCTCCCGCTTGGCTTGGTGCGGGTAATTTGGTCTACGGAACGCCGCACGGGACCATCGAAAATTGGGATCTCGTCGCCGACAGCGCCGGACCATCGCTGTCGCAAGGTCAACCGATCACCCGTGTCGCCGTCAGTGAGGCGGGCTATCTCTTGAGCGGCGATCAGGCCGGTGAGATTCGTCTCTGGTCCACTGAAGCGGGACAATATGCCGCGTCATACCGCGCTCTGAAAGCTCCGATTCGGTTGCTGGAAGCGCGGCGCTACCGCGACGGGGTGCTGGTGCTGGCCGCGGCGGGTGACTTCGGGAACACTTGGCAAGCCCATCTGTTCGATCTGCAAACGCTGAAGACGTTGCACACGCTGTCATTCTCCGGCCCGGTAACTTCGCTCGCCATTACGCCGGACTGGCGGCGGGTGGTGACTGGGCGTCGCGGCGGAACGATCACCGTCTGGGATGCGGTGATGGGAGACGAAATCGAGACGTCGCCCGTCCACACCGGCGATGTCACCACGTTGGCGGTGTCACCTGACAACAGTGCGGTGATGTCCGGGTGTCATTGGACCCCTGATAACCAGCGTGATGTGACGATCCGTCTGCGGCCGTTGCCTCCACTGCGCTCGTCGCAGCCGAGTGACGCGGCGGCGACGGCGGTTGCGTCGGAAGGAAGCGCACCATGACACGATGGGATTTGAAAATGCCATTGGTCCGGTTGTCTGACTATGACGTCTTGACGATTGGCGAATTGATGCAAGGGACGCTGATCATCGGCGCAACGGGATGCGGAAAGTCGACCGGCAGTCTGCGAAACTTGGCACTGGCTTTTCTTGGCGCGGGCTTCGGTGGATTAGTGCTCTGCGTCAAGAAAGATGAAGCCGAGACTTGGCGACGCTACGCTCGCATGACGGGGCGCGAACACCACCTCATCACGGTGACACCCGATGGGCCATTCAAATGCAACTTGCTCAAATATGAATGCGACCGCCCCGGTGCCGGGGCGGGGCAGACTGAAAACCTGAATCGATTGCTCTGCTCGCTCTCGGAACTGAGTGATCGCGGACAGGGCAGTTCGCAGAATGAAGGCTTTTGGGAAAACGCCAAACAGCAGTTGCTGCGGAACAGCCTCGACGTCTGCAAAGCGGCGCGCGGCACGGTTTCGATCAACGATTTGCACGAAGTCATCCGTTCGGCTCCGCAAAATTCCGCCGATCTCGATTCCGAAGCCTTTCGCGAACGGTCGTTTTGCTTTCAATCGATCCTCGCCGCCGAGCAACGTTCCCTCCCGGCGAGTCAACGGAAAGACTTTGAACATGCGGCGAGTTACTTCCTCGGCGAATTGCCCTTTCTCGCCGATCGGACCCGCAGCAGCATCGTATCCAGCGTGACCGGGGTGACCGATGTGTTTCAACGGGGTGTCCTGCGAGAACTGTTCGCAACCGAAACGACCTTCATCCCGGAAATGTCCCTGCAAGGCGCGATCATTCTTCTCGATCTGAGCGTGAAATTACACGGTGCCGTCGGCCGACTTGGCCAGTGTTTAGCAAAGCTCATATGGCAGAGGGCGATGGAACGCCGTGATGTCACTATGAATCCGCGGCCAGTGTTTCTCGTGGCTGACGAGTTTCAGGAATTTTGCGTCAGTGAAGATCGTATTTTCCAATCGACAGCGCGGAGTTCACGCGTCTGCACCGTCTATGCCACGCAAAATCTTCCCTCACTGTACGCGGCACTCGGCGGAGGAGAGAACGGCAAGCATCAAGCCGATGCGCTGCTGGGCAATCTCCAAACCAAAGTGCTGCATGCCAACGGCGACAGTTTTACGAACGACTGGGCTGCGAATCTCATCAGCAAGTCGTGGCAATTTCGCACGTCTCTTGGCTCGGGCAGTCCGGCCGCGACCGATGTTGCAGGACTGCTCCAGCCGCTGCAACGCCGTTCGGTCAATGCGTCGGTCAACGAACAATTCGACTTCGATGTTCCGCCACAACAGTGGACGACACTCAAGATGGGGGGGCCGCCCGACTTCGTCTCCGAAGCAATTGTTTTTCAGGCCGGACGACGCTGGGGCCTGACCGGTAAGAACTATCTCAAAGTCCACTTTCCTCAAGGAGTCCGTCGATGAATCCGCAACACTCATATTATCCGACCACCGCTGACACGGCCCCGCCGATGCTTGGCATGTGGGGGCGGCTGCTGAACACAACGAGCCTCTACGGCGAAGTGCTGATGCGATCGCGCTTCGGGGAACGGCATCTGACACTTCTCGGCGTCTTGCTCGGTTTGGCGGGTCTCTTCTTTCTGCCGATGGTCATTGTCGCCGTCTTCACGTTCTTCCTATCAAGCTTTCTGCTGGGGTCAATCGGTGGGCTGTTCGCGGCGATTCTCACCAGTCAAACGGCGTGGGCCAGGGGAACGATCTATTTTCATCTGTTTACGATTGGGTTCGTCGCCCGCGCCTGCTGGCATTTCTGCGAGATGGAATATCGGCGTCGCGCGGGGGAACAAGTCCTGTCGACCTACAGCGGCAGGCCGAATGTCCTTTGGCGATTGGTCCCCGGATTGGGACAGAATGAGGGGCATATTAAGAGGTACGGCGAACCGGCGGTTCTGGTGCTCTTCGCCCTCTGGGTCCGCCACACCGATTTCCTGCTGACCCTTTACCTCGCCGCCAGTGGAATTGCGATGTTCGTCAAAGGCCACTTTGAGACGTTCCTGGTCAATCAACGGCTCTACGATGTCCACGACCAGATGCTTGAATCCCAAGCCCTCGGCGGTCACGTCCGGGGGTCTTCTTACCAGCCGGGCGATCTCTACGGGGTCGCCACTCCCGCCGCCTTGGCCGAGTATCAACCCCACCAAGCCCGCGCCATTTCGAGCACGCTACAGAAGCAGTCTCCACTCACACCGCTACCGCCCGTCCTCGCGGCCGAGGCCGATCTCAACAGCTTAGCCTCCAGCCTCCCTTTGGAGTACGCGAGCCTGCTGACGCTCCCGGCCGAGGAACCAGTCATCGACTGGTACGTCCCCGAAAGTGACGAACCGCTGGTCGAGGATTGGTATGTCGTTCCGCCATCGGAACCATTACCTGCCAACTCGGCAGCCAAAGTCCGTCGCCCCGTGCGTTGTCCCAAATGTGGACAACGGGGCAAAGTGCCCATTCGCGCCGGTCGCCAGCGCGTCCTTTGCTTTGGCTGCGACGAGAAATTCACGGTCACGTTTCGCCCTCGTCAACTCACCTCGTAATCGGAGTGCATCATGTCCGAACCCGCCCGCGCATCCCACCAGTTCGATGATGTCCTCGATCAGATGGCCCAGAATCATCGGGCGGCGATCGACGCCACCCGCGCTCATTTGGCCGAAGTCCCACACCAGGGACGGTCGGTCGGCGCGCAAGAATTGGGACAGCTTCCCGTCGGCGCGACACCGTCTGATCCCGCCAAAGACTTGGTCCACAAGTACGGCCGGGAGACGACGCCGGCCGTCGAACGGACCCCGGCGCGGGAGCCGGAACCGTGATCCTGTGTCTCTGCAAACACAGAAAGGCGGGTGTGCTGAAAGGCGACAACCCGCCTTTCAGGGGGCACAGAAATCTGCCAAAGCTCCGCTTCGGGAAGATGTCTGTTTCAAAATCTCGATTCTACTTGTCGTTTACTTCTTGCGATGGGTAAACAACTGCGCTACGGATGACCGGTCATGTTACGCATCATTCAGACGAGCAGTGTGGCCCAAGCCAAGAGTTACTACACATCGGGACTCGCCCGTGAAGATTACTACGCCGAAGGTCAGGAATGCGTCGGTCGCTGGGGTGGCCAGGGAGCCCGGCGACTCGGTCTCGATGGCCGGGTAGACGCCCAAGCGTTTGCCGCGTTGTGCGACAATCGAGACCCGGTGACCGGCCAACGACTGACAGCGCGATCCAAAGCGGACCGGACCGTCGGCTACGATTTCAACTTCCATGCGCCGAAAAGTGTGTCGGTAGTTTACGAACTGACTCGCGATGAGCGGGTGGCCGAGGCTTTCCGGGAGGCGGTTGATGAGACCATGCGGCAGATGGAGGCCGAGGTCCGGACGCGCGTCCGCAAGGGTGGTACCAATGCCGAACGGACGACTGCCAATTTGACGTGGGCGACCTTTGAGCACCACACCGCGCGGCCGGTCGACGGCCTGCCAGATCCGCACTTGCACGAGCATGTCTTCGTCTTCAATGCCACTTATGACGCCACCGAAATGAAATGGAAGGCGGCCCAGTTCCGCGAACTGAAAAGGGATGCTCCCTACTTTGAGGCCTGCTTCCATGCTCGGTTCGCGGAACGACTGAAGGGACTCGGTTATGGCATCGAACGCACCGATCAGGGGTGGGAGTTGGACGGTGTCCCGGAATCGGTCACCGAAAAGTTCTCCCGGCGGACGCAACAGATCGAAGCCGAGGCCAAACGCCGCGGGCTGACCGACGACCGGCTGAAGGACAGCCTCGGCGCAAAAACCCGCGAACGGAAGTCGTCCGACCTGACACGCTTCGAACTCCGCAAGGAGTGGATCAGCCGATTGAGTGCCCCCGAGCGGGCGGCAGTCGCGACGGCCCACCGGCCGACTAAACCCCCGCGGACGCCCGGCGTCACCGCCGAACAGGCGCGGGAGCATGCCGAGCAACATCATTTTGAACGCGCGTCCGTGGTCGATGAGCGGACATTTTTGCGGACCGCCCTGCGGTACGGGGTCGGGTCCGTCAACATCGACGCAGCGCATGATGAGCTGCAATCGTCATCGCTACTCCGGAAGCCGCGCGACGAACGGACGTTCGTCACCAGCCGCGAAGTGCTCCAAGAAGAACAGTTGCTCCTCGCGTATGCCCGCGATGGCCGCGGCACCTGTAAGCCGTTGACGACCAAGGACCAGGCCGTGCAACGGACGTTTCTGTCGGCCGAGCAACAAGCGGCCGTCCGGCATGTCTGGTCGTCCACCGACCGAGTCACCGCCATCCGCGGGGCCGCGGGGGTTGGCAAGACGACCCTGATGATGGAAACCGTGGAGGGGATCGAAGCCCACGGCAAACGGGTCTATACCTTTGCGCCGTCCGCCCAAGCCTCCCGCGGAGTGCTCCGGCAAGAGGGCTTCGCGAAGGCCGAAACGGTCGCCAAGCTGCTGCAAGATGAGAAGCTCCAGCGAGAGGTCCGTGGACAAGTCATCTGGATCGATGAAGCCGGACTACTCGGGACGCGAACGCTCCACGACGTTTTCCAGTTGGCCGAGAAATCCGACGCCCGTGTCGTGCTATCGGGGGACTCCCGGCAACACGGTTCGGTCGAACGGGGCGACTCGCTCCGGCTGCTCGAAGAGCATGCCGGAATCGTCCCCGCCGAAGTGACGGAGATTCGCCGTCAACAGGGGGCCTATAAGGATGCGGTCGCCGCCCTCAGCCGCGGTCAAGCCGCCGAGGGTTTTGCGCGGCTCGACCAACTCGGGTTCGTGAATGAACTTCCCGACGATCAGCGTTACACAAAATTGGCGGCGGACTATGTCGACGCCGTGGCGCGGGACAAAAGCGTCCTCGTCGTCGCGCCGACGCATGCGGAGGGCGAACACGTCACGACGGTGATTCGCGACCGCCTCAAAGCGGAAGGCCGACTCGATGTCGAAGAACAATCCTGCGGACGATTGAAGAACCGCAACTGGACGGAAGCTGAACGGGCCGATGTTGCCCGGTATCACGTGGGGGATGTTGTCCAGTTTCTTCAAAATGCCAAAGGTATCCGTCGGGGTGAACGGCTCGCGGTGGATGCGGTCGAAGAAGGAGTCGTCTGGCTCAATCGGGATGATGCCCGCGTTCCATTGCCGGTGAACTCGGCAAGGTCGTACCAAGTCTTTGCCGTCGAAGAACTCGGACTCGCCCAAGGGGACCGCGTCCGGATCACGCAAAACGGCACGACCCGCGACGGCAAGCATCGCCTGAATAACGGCGCTCATTATGAAGTCACCGGGTTCACTTCCCGTGGCGATGTCAAGCTTGCCAATGGTTGGACGGTCGACCGGGACTTTGGCCATTGGGCTTATGGGTACGCCACGACCAGCCACGCCAGTCAGGGGAAAACCGTCGACCAAGTCTTCGTTGCCCAAAGCAGCACATCGTTGCCCGCCAGTTCGCTGGAACAGTTCTATGTCTCGTGTTCGCGGGCGAAAGAAAAGGTGGCGATCTACACCGACGACAAAGTCGCCTTGAAAGCCGCGATCCAGGAATCGACTCAGCGTCTGTCGGCGACCGAACTTTTGACCGAACCGCTAACCGCGGCGAAAGCATCCTGGCGCGAACGGGCGTGGGAGCAATTTGAGCGCGTCCGCCAGTACGGGCACCAGTTGCAGACCACTGCCCGCGATACCTGGCAACGATGGCGCGAGTCGAATGCTGACCGTACGCCACCCACACCAAAGCGGGAGTGGGCATATGAGTAATGACCGTCGTCCCATCGTTGAACGGTATACCGGCCGCCCCACGTCGCCGCCGTCCGCGCCCACTGGAGGTTATGGCGATGAACCACCGGAAGGGGATGATTCCTATCAGCCAGCGGCGCCGGTGAGCGCCAACCGTCCTCCCGAGTTAATGCTCGAACTGCGCTTCAAGAAGGGTGATGCCTTGGCGTTAAGTTACGCACTGTTGATCTCAGCCGCGTTCAATCCATCGCAGGGGATAGCGTTAGAATACACCACACATCGCGTGGTCGTTACCGGGCGGAATCTGCGGGGAATCTATCGCGCCCTCGTCGCCCATCGACTGGCGTACCTGCAAGAACTCTCCAGCCCACTCGACGACCAACCCGACGATGCCACGGTGATCTCGACGCTGCAAGTCACTGACAGTTAATTGGGGAAGTGGTGCTGCTTCCTGTTATCAAGAACTCCGGCTCCGTGCCACGGCCGTCGCGGAACGGGAACAAACTGGAAATATCATCATGGTGCGCGAAGCGCCGCAGACTCCGGCTGACCACAGTGGTGTCAGGACGGTCGAAGACCGCCTGTCGAAGATTGAAACATTGCTCGTGGCATTGGTTCAGCGACAACAATTCCAAGACTGGTACGACATCGAGGAGTTTGCGCGCCTTGTTGACAAAGCTCCGTTCACCGTGCGTGAATGGGCGAGACACGGGCGCATCCGCGCGGAGAAACGCCGGTCAGGTCGCGGAGCCCATGCTTCATGGGTCGTCAGCCATGCCGAACTTCAGCGTTACCGGCGTGAAGGGCTGCTTCCATGCCGAAGCTATTGAAGGTGCAACACGATCGTTGATCTACAGAAGTTGCCGATACAGCCGCACGTTACGAAGAGACTTTAAGTGCTGGACGAACGACGTGTGCAATCGCTTTCTCGATTACTGCTCCCGCTTGATGTCACTCAATCTGCCTTGAGAATAGTGCCTGATATTGCTCGCGAAGAATTCCAAGATCTCGATTGTATTCCGGATCAGCGAATAGCGATTGCAGGCTTGCGACTGCATCCGCAAAGTCTTGACTGGTCTCGCTCGTCTGACGGCTTCCAAGTTCTTCGACAATGTCATTCAGGCGTTTTTGGGTCTGAATGGTCGACGAGCGTCTCACGAGCCATTCCTCCACAATCACGTCGAGCCGTGGTGCCCAGTCTGGGCGTTGCCGATCTGTGGAAGGGACATCAAGTTCCAAGAAAAGTGCTTGACGTATCCTAGCTCCGACGGGGTACTGGAATAATTTCTCGGGAGATTTGATCGTTGAGTTTCCGAGCGCTTCTGCCAGCCAGTGGACTTCTTCCGGGCCAAGAATCGACATCAACCGTTCAAAGCCGGGAAGTTTCGGCTTGGACGCAAATGCCGACTTAAGGCGTTCAAAGAAGTCTTGAATTTCGCCAGGAGGAAGGTCGCGGTTTTCCGGTAGTTCGTCACGCCCCTTCTTTGCATCATCACCGCCAACCGACATGTGTACATAATATCAGATATGGACGAGTTCGCAACGCTTTTTGCGGGTTGCTATCGTCTTAATTCTCTTGGCACGACACCTTGCAAGCCTTTGACACCTAATGCGTTACAATCGTTTCTGAAAAAATCTCAACAATTTGTTGAGATTTCATGTTGCGCATTTGAGCTTTCATGAGTCATACAGCAAGTCACAAAGCAGTTCTGGTCCCCCAGAATGACTCTGGCGGTCAAATCGCTCGTCATTGCCGAGGCAGAGCCTCGACAATTGCAAGGCATCTCCCTATGAGCCACAGAGACTACTTTCCGGCACCTGGCAGTAACCCAGACAAGATTGACGATCAATTTGGTAAGTCGGAACTGCGATCGCACGGAGATGAAGACGGAGCGGAGATTCCCGAGTCGGAGTTAATTGAGCGGCCACAGGCAACCGCTACTAGTCTGCACCATGACGTAGAGCGGATATGGGAATTCTACGAGCGGCTCTGTCGATATGTCGCGCGCATTCTGGAGCTTACTGAGACAGATCCCGAAGTCGGCGGCATCGTTTCGCAAGTCTTGTTGGACTTCGTCTTGATGCCTCCCGAAAACAGGAAAGAGATCAAAAACGAGAGGGCCTGGCTCTTCACCATATCGAGGAATAAAGCCTGCACAAGGAAGTCGAAGCAAAATCGTGTAACTCAAACTTGTGAGTTCGATCACTTGTCGTGTTCTCGCGATGACGGCGGGAATACACCCGAAGACGATGCGATGGATGCGGAGCTATGGCCCAAGGTTGAAATGGTTCTCTCGCTCCTTCCCCCGCGACAGCGCGATGTTTTCAGTCTCAATTTGATGTTCGGCGACGATTTCACGTCGGATCAAATGGGGGCGATGCTGGGCATGACGGGTAGCGCCTTTCGCGTTGCGCTAAGTGACGCTCGGCCCCGCTTTTGGCAGGAGTGGCTCCTTCTCTATGGTCCGGATGAGTTGGGATAGCCGAACACAAAGGCTTGTCTTGAATTGTCGACAAGTCGATCTTGGATCATAAACTTCTACTGGAGTAAGATACGATGAGTGATCACACCTCTCCTCAACAAGCCGGTTCCAAAGACACTGAAGCGTTCTTTCTTCAGTTGCGGCGCAAGCTAACCCAGCGACGTGGTGGCTTACCCGGATTTGCGCGATTGATGTCGGCGCTCGGCCCGCACGACATCCATCGACTGGCGGAAGCTGTTGCCGCTCCCGAGACATCGTGGCGCGATGTTCAGCAATGGTTCGATGGGTTGGCACAAGATGGTCAATGCACAGTTTTGCAGAATATTGGTCGGGCAGTGCCTCGTGCCGAATGGGCCTTGGAATGCTTCCTTCCTCATCGTGGCTTGCCCAACCTCGAAGCGTTTGAGAACGCTCTCAAGGATTATAACTCGCGCAGGTCGGGGTTGATTGACGAACCCTCTTTTCGACAACTGCTTGTAACAGCGAAAGAGTTGATGACGAATGAATATCTTCAGTCGGATCAATATCTAAATAGTCTTGCTGGCTCACTACTTGGAGGCAGCGGTTCTCTGTCCAGCATGACTGAAGATTCAACGAACGGATCGCTGTTCATTAAGTAAGGTTTCCTCATGGGAAAATTCTCGGATGCAAGCACTCCGGATGCGTTTTTGTCCTTCTTCGAGTCGCTTTCTTCGGACCAAAGCGACCGGTCTCTTCCAGCGTCGGGCCTCAGCGAGCAGCCTCTTCCAGCGTCGATCGGAATTTATCCCATAGTTGCAACGATCGATGGGGGTAATGGATCAACAGCGGTGATGCTTCAAGGCCGCCATCCGCTCTTGGAGATGGACGTCGCCATTAAGCTGCTTTGGCCAGAATCGCGGGCGAACAGCATTGATGATCTGCGGTCGTCCGTTTGGTTGCGCGAGGCGCGACTGGGGGCGTCGTTCGATCATCATGCGTGTCTCCATGTCTTTGATGCGGGATATGAGACTCGAACTCGACGCCCTTACTTCGTCATGAGGTTTGTGCCTGGCGGGTTAACGCTCGACAGAGTTCCTTGTCTGATGGAACGCCGCAAATCTATCTCGCTGGAAACATCGCTGCGAAAGTTTTGTGCGGACATGGCTCCGCTGGCGGAGGCGCTGTCGTTCCTGCACCGAAACGGAATCTGGCATCACGATCTCCATCCGAGCAATGTCTTGGCGTGTGTGGATGAGAGCGATACGTCGCGACTGCAACGCATATTCTTGATTGACTTCGGAGGAGCTTCGCATCGTCTTTCTAATCGCGGTATCAGCTCGGGCACTCCAACTCAATATCCGGGATTTTGGCCTCCTTGGCTGAATGCCAAGCCCGACGATGAAGAGAAATGTACACAACTGGAATTGTATCAGTTCGGCGTCCTCTTGCTATACGCCGGTTGGGGCGAGGCCGTCGTCAAGGGCTCTTTGACGCCATCAACATATCCCGACATGCCCGCATGGCGGGGTCCAAAAAATGTTGACGTACTGAAGTTGGCGGAAAGCCAAGGCGGTGGCCATTGCACGCCGGAAATGCGAGGAATTATTTACGCTCTCACCGCAGAGAAACGCGAACACCGATATTCCTCGGCCGAGGAGCTGCATCAAGATCTCATATCGGTCGCCCAGTGCCGACTGCCGGTGACCAAGCGCGGCAGGAAATATGTGTGGCCAACAAGGGAAATTACTGTATGGCGGCAGTTTTCTAAGCGATCATTTTGGACAGTCTGCTTAACGTCAGCATTCCTCGTTGCCGCGCTCTTCGGAATCGGAATTTTCCAGAAGCGGTATGAAAACGAACGAGAAGCCAAAATTGACGAGCAAACACGCCGGATGCAACAAGATGTCGTAACCGTGATTCAAGGCGCCTCTCGATACTTACAGGACCGAAAGACCGACGGCGTCATCGAATCGCTGAAAAAATATGATACGGGAAACCTCGGGTATCGATCGCATGCAACTGACTTCGCGCGACGTTGGATCGGGCGCGAGACAGACCTGATAGTTGGCGAGCTACATGGTCACACCGATGCTGTAATCCGATTGCACACCGTCGAGGACGGCAGACTGCTCTTTAGCGCCGGCCGAGATCACAAAGTAATCGTTTGGGATCTATTGACTCACTCCCGACGACAAGAAATCGATGTGCGACAATATGGAAATCCGTGTGACCTGTCGGCGACATCTGATGGTCGTCTTTTGGCGGTAAGGACGGAGAATGGAGCACTTCTAATCGTCAACACCACTGTTGCCAATCCGATGGACTCGGCGATTCAATTGCGTCAGCACAGCGACTTGTCGAGCCCGCTTTGGAAAGCGGGCGGGTCTAGGGTGGCCATTAATCGCGAAGGAACAATGGTCGCTTGGACTGATGCAGAAGGGTTTGCATGGATAGCTGGTATCGCCGAGTCTACCACGACATTGGAAAACATTCGCCAGTTGTCCTCGGCGCCGGAGTTCACTTCCGCCTTCGTTGGAGGACTCACCTTCTCGCAAGACAATCGCTTTCTCGCGCTCGCCGGCGATCGGCTGATGGCGAGTTGGAATCTTGACACGGGAGTTGTTCAGCGAATCGATCGGGAAGTATCGATCAATGGAAACTCGAGGCCATGCCGTCTCGGTCGCGGAGACTTTTTCGTTGCAACGCATGGGATTGGACGCGAATTAGCGCAGATTGATTTCGCGAATCTAAGCGGATTCAAACGGTTGCAGATTCCGATCCACAGCGGCCTGATGGCACAAGCCGGAACGATTGCCGCCAGTTCCAATAATCAGATCGCGGTTTCAACAAATCTTAAGAATGCTGCGGTATTCGATCTGGATGGCAAAGTCGCCTGGACAATGTCTGGAGTTCCATTCAGTGTCGCGGACATCGCATTAAGCTATAACGGTGACGCTCTCATGTGGACGGCAGGCAAGGATATTCATTGGTCGCAATTGCCTTCCGCGAAACCAAATTCCTTGAATCCAATGAGTCACTTTGGCGCCGCGACTTCATCTAATCACCGCTTCTCTCAAGCGTTTGCTCTCAGCGACCATGGTCACTGGTTGGCGGTCTGCGCTGACGCGCATACCATTGAGTTTGAACGATTGTCGCCCTTTAAGGCAACCGGCGACAAGGCGGCGGACAAGCGACAATCCGTACGTTGCGATCCGGCGCATGGTGACATTGTGTCGCTGCGATTCAGTCCGCAAGGCGAACTCTTCATTGCACTCCATAGTCGCAACGCCGACGAGAAATCCGCCATCATCATTGCGGTCGCGGCGCTTCAAAAGAGTGGTAACTGGCTATTTCGCAATCTGGCTCGCATTGAAATTAACCAGTCGCCGCATGTCGCATCGAAGAATCTGCCCGTGTTGCTCCAGTTCTCTGCAACCGCCGAATGGCTCGCCATTGCGAATCTCTACTCTGCGGCAGAAGTAGAACTTATTAAAACGAGGACGGGGGAACGAGTCAGGGTGCTGGGGCCAGATTTGAAGGGAACAAATGTCATTGAGAACGCCACACCAATCGAACCGGACATAGTTGTGATTGAATTCGATCCCACAGGAAAGCAACTCTTCTACGCTCGAAATGAAGGCCGGAGTTGGATCTTTGACATGACCGCAGCACAACTGCGGCGAGTCGAAATCGCAACGTCGGGTGGAGTCGCATCTGCGGCCTTCAGTGACGACGGTCGGTACTTGGCATTGGCGAGCCCCGGAGCGATCAGGCTGCTTGATTCATCTAGTTCAAAAGTTCTCGACACGTTTTTCTCGGCGGGTGACGTCGTGACAAGCCTCGCATTCTTGCCGAACGCTGATGGATTTCTCGCGGGTACGGCTAGCGGGGATTTGATAGTGTGGGACGTTCGCGCCCGCAGAGAGCTGACCAAAAGACCGCTTGTGGCTGAGCACGAAAAGCGTGGTCGCGTAAGTGCAATACGACATTGTCGCGCCGCGAACTGCTTAATAACCCGTCTTGACGACCTCCATCTCCGCGTCTGGGACTTGCGGGAGGCATCCGTACCCACCTTCGTCAATTGGTAAGGAGCATGTCATGCACAAACGCAGTGGATTCACCCTCATCGAATCGATCATTGTTACGGCAGTAATCGGCGTGTTGGTTGCAATTACGGTACCGGCGATTCAACAAGGCCGAACTCGCGCGCGTGAAATCGAGTGCGTAGTAAAACTGAAAAATGTGGGCCTCGCAGCCACGAACTATGATAGCGGAGGCCGCATCCTTCCCGGAGTCGAGCGAATCGCGAATGCAAGCCACGAGAGCTATGGGATCGGCTGGTTTTATATCCTCCCATTCCTCGAACAACGCCCCCTTTACGACAGCGCGTTGACGACAAATGGTGTCTATGACATCAGTCTCATCCGTCATAAAGAAATCAAGGCGCTCCGTTGCTGGTTCGACGATACAGACCAAGGGACGGGGGTTGTCAAGGACGATCTGGGATCAACGTACGGAGCTTCCAGCGTAGGGATCAATGGCCTCTTGCTCGCTGTGGTCGACACCGGTCCCGACCCAAGAGTCATTCGACCGACGCGCGATCCGTCAGACACAATTAGTAAACTACTGCATATTGAAGGGCAATCGAACACTATTCTCGTGACCGAGAAAGTTGCTGTTTGTGGGTCTGACACATTGCAAGGTGGCTCAGCTTGGGCTTATCACGAACTTAGTGATTTTGCTGTGCCGCTTTATGCTGTAATTGGGCTGCCCTGGGGTCCCAATAATGGCATTGGACCGAACACGACTTTTCAGGCGTTGAAGAAATGGGATGCTGAATGCAACCCCCTGCTTGCATCGACAAGGCATCAAGCGGGAATTCCTGTATGCTGGGCAGATGGGCATGTCAGTATTGTTAATTTGAATATTGCTGCCGGCGTTTGGTGGGCCTGCATGACTATCGACGGAGGAGAGGTCGTTAATCTCGAATGAATCGAGCCGCCATTCCCACCAAACTTTGCGTTGAATTAGGCTCTCCAGCCATCTTTCCACTTCACGGCCTCGCTTGCCGAACGAGACAGGCGTATTGAGTTCAAAAGTGGGCCATCGGGGACTGGCTAGAATTTCTCTCATAAAGGCCAAACCTTCTAAGTCAGCGACGATTCGTCGGCAGACTTGGTTCATAATGAACGGAGCGTCAGCCACGAATGAATCGCGACTGACGCTCCGAGTTCATCGCTGTCACACGCGCGCGAATTGCGGGCCTTCGCCTTCCATAATCGCAATCCAGAACTCGGCGAGCACATGCAAGGAAAGCCCTGCGAAGAGCGTCAAACCCAGAATGGTCAGTTCAAGCCGCACGGCTTCTCCAACCAAAACAAGTGACGTCGCCAGCGCCACCGTAGCGTGTGCCTTCCGCCGCGAGTTTTGTTCGTTCATCCACGCAACCAGATCCATTGCCTTCATGATCTATCTCCCTAAAACAGGCGTCGTCGCAATCACACGCGACGAACTGAAACGAAACCGCTCATCAACATGAGTTCGTTTACGCGAGGAATGCGACAACAATTCTTCAAGTTTTCTCGGAGCGGGCAGGGACAGTACTTCTGAAGAGCGATTCTTTCTGGTTGCATTAACGGCAATTTAACGGCAATTACCCCGAATCAACGGGGATCAGTGGCCAATGCCGCATACCTTCGATTCCGCAATTTCTTCCCCAGGTGGTGCGAGCCCTAATGCAGATTGCTCGGGCCAAGCAGCTAGTTCGATAATTGATCTTCGCGTCGACCGTGGTTGCGCTGTGCGCGACCTCATGACGCAATCGGACGGAATTGCTTCCTAACTGTCGTGTGAAGTCTCCCGATTTATGACTTCTTCAATTTCGCTTAGCGCGCTGAGAATCGATGTCAGCGTTGGAGCGGTTCCGAAGATCATTTCATTCCGCATGAAGGCATAGTCGCGCTCCAATTCGGGCAAGCGAAAATCGGGGGGGACGAGTCGTAAGGTGCCGGGGACGGCCAAGTCGTACCTCGCCCACGCCGAGGCGAAGAAAGTCCCTTTGTGCTCTGCGACGCTGCGGAGCAGACTCAAATTCCTTAAAGCTGCTTGGCCCTGCGAAGACTGATAGAGCTTGGCCACGTCAAAATAATGGCGGGACTGACGGTCGCGCAGCGGGCGGTCCGCCGGGGCATGATGCCAGCTATGCAGGATCGTAGTTTTTTCCCAAAACGTGCGCTCGGCTGAAACCACTTTGACCCGGCAAGTGGGTGATTGAAATGGTGCAGGAAAATCCTGAGCAGCGAACGATTGAATCTCCGCTTCTTCACTGGGCCACTGCTCCCCGCGGGCTCCCAGTTCCAGCTTTACGAAGGGACGCAGATAAGCGGCTTCATCCTGGCTTTGACGCGATCCGCGATGGGGGCTGGCGGGGTAATGAAACAGGACGGCTTGGGGATCGTGGGGGTCAATCTCCAGTCGCCAATCCTGCCCTGCCGGAGTCTGAAGCGTGTCGGTGAAGACTTGATTGAGGGCGGGAACAAATTGGTCTTGAATCATCGCGGTGCAGGCGGCCGAGAGTCTCTCCAATTGTCGGTCCCGCTTCTTCGTGGAACCCGCTTGGGCGGGATCAGCTTCGCCACCAAACCCGAGATCAGACCGGTCGAACGAAAGGTCGACATCTTCCGAGAACCGGTCGATGACACCCCAGACTTTGGAAAGGGACGTTCCGCCTTTGAAGACGAGTCCGGCGGGCGGATTAGGCATGCTGAAGATGCGTTTGAGTGCCCAACACACCCAGAAGTCCTTTTCGATGATCACGACATTGACCGCACGCTTTGTGGCGGACGCGGTGAACAAATCCGCTCGGTCGGCTGCTGAAAAGCGGGCGACATCATCCATGACTGATCGCTTCCGCCTCCTGGCCAACGATCCGGCGGACGGCATCGGCAATCCAATCGGTCGTGTAACGTGCGTCTTGCAATAAGCGAGAACGGTGCTTGGCCGTGAGAGCGGCGCGAATCCGGCGGATTACCGTCGCATCAATGGCATCCTTGCCGAGATGCCGCAAGGCCTGAAGCACGGTGGCGCTGGTCCGGCTGCCCACGGGCAGTTCTTTCGGAGGGACGTGTTTTACGACGATCACGAAATTCCCAACACGAACGTTCCGACTGCGGCCGTCGGTGAGATACACCGGCTTGGCGGGGACTTGTGTTGAGAGCCCGAGCCGATTGGCGGCCATCGCTCCGGAGGGGGCGATGCGACTTCCGGTTTGGCGGGCCAAGGCATCCGCGATTTCATCGACATCGGGTGGAACCGCGATCCCCAGCCGCTTGTTGATTTGCGGATAGCAATACAGCCCCCGACCTAACCGCTGGATGCTGTCGCCGCGCGCGAGTCGCGAGAGCGCCTGATCGACCGCTTCGCGGCTGCCGAGGTCGAGAAAATCCTTCGGCGTAAAAACCTTGCCCCGCCCTTGGCGGCGGAGGCGTTCCATGATTTTGTCGGGAATGGGTGTGTCCATCGGCGGCGGTTCCTGTCAGAAGAACGTACTCCTTTTTCTGACAACCAGCAAGACAATTCGCTTGGGGGCGCTCCGCGACCGGTTTTCCCCCACTAGGCACAGTGGCTATGCCGACGGAGCCGTGTGATCTGTCAGAAATATGTCCACGTTTATCTGACGATAGTAATCCCGGAAGTCCGTCACTATCCATTGATATGTAAGGCTTTGAAGATTTTTTTGACCATGTGGATCAATCGATGCACCCGGCGTTATGAATTGGCGCGCATGGGACGCGTTCTGCGTTGGAATTGTTCCGCCAAATCTTCTGCAATTCTTCTGCACTCGATGGCCATTTCAGCCAAATGCCACTAGAATGTGAGTCGGCGAGAAATCGCACTTAAAGTCAATTATAGTCAACGAAATAGGCGTCTCGGCAATGTGATCCCAATGCCACCGTGTGGCACACACTGTGGATTCAGGAGCTAGTGCCCTTACGGGCGTGCAGGTTCGATTCCTGTCCTGGGCAATGTGTTACGCCGAAACGAGTTACGTTACCCCGCGGTGGTCGCGGGTGCGGCCGAAAAGCCTCGATGAATCGTGGTAGTGTTACCACGAAACGAGGAAAGGTCGCACCATGCCACGCCAGAAATCCGCGATTCCGTCCTATCTTCTCCACAAACCGACCGGGCAAGCCCGCGTCCGAATCTGTGGGCGTGACCATTATCTTGGGGCATACGGCACTGAAGAATCCCGCCGTCGGTACGGTGAGCTCGTCTCACAATCTTCCAACGGCCTGCCAGTCGACCCGGTGGCTGCCGCCGGTCCGCAGGATTCCGGGCCCTCCGTCGCGGAACTGGTGCTGACCTATCTGAAGCACGCGGAAACGTATTACGTCAAAGATGGGAAGCCCACGGACGAGGTGCATTGTTTCCGGTCCGCCGTCAAATCGCTGGTCACGTTGTTCGGGATGCTCCCGGCGAAAGACTTCGGACCGTTGCAACTCCAATCGGTCCGAACCCAGTTCATCGCCAACGGATGGACCCGCCGATTCTGCAACGCCTCCGTGAACCGGCTCCGTCGGATCTGGAAATGGGGCGTCTCGCAAGCCCTCATCCCTGTGACGTCATGGCAAGCCCTCACAGCGGTCTCCCCGCTCAAACAGGGGAAGTGCGACGCGCCGGACCGTCCGAAGCGGCAAGCGGTTCCTGAAGCCGATATCGTCGCCGTGCGGGAACATCTCACTCCGCGGTGTCGGGATTTCTTCGACCTGCTGCGATGGACGGGTGCGCGACCGTCAGAAATCCGCACGCTCGAATGGTCGATGCTGGATCGAACCGGGCCGGTATGGACGGCGAACCTGATCGAACACAAGACGGCGGACAAAGGGAAGTCGCGGGTGATCCACTTCGGTCCGCGGGCGCAGGAAGTCTTGAAGCGACTGAAGCGGAAGGGATCGACGCGAGTTATCACCATCGGCCCTGACACGCTGTCCGAGGCGATGCGGGACGCCTGCGTGGTGGCCAAGGTCAAGCCGTTCACGCCGTACCATCTCCGGCACACTCACGGAACGCTGGTGCGGGATTCCATCGGCATCGAATCGGCACAGGCGGCGCTCGGGCATGCGTCCGCCGACATGACCGCGGTCTACACGACGAAGATGGACGCGCTCGCCAGTGCGGCGGCGGCGAAGTGTGGTTGATTTTCACCGTGGTAGCAACTTCTGTTGTAAGTACAACACGACTGGGGTTGAACAACTGCAACACTCGCGTAGAATGATGCGAGACCGCGACCAATGCCGCATTTGCGGTGACGCGGATAGAATTTAGTGTTCCGAGCGGGCAAGCGAAGTTCTGTTGAACTTCGCCCTCGCTGACAAGAGTAGACAACCGACGCTGTTGCGGCGGGAATCTGCTGACCGAATGAGCCTTGCGCCCATTTTGTCGGTGGATTCCCGCCGTTTTTTTGTTTGAACGCGTCCACCGGCATACAACCCGGAAGGATGCGAAGAATGACGACGAACGCGGTGGCGGAAATCAATCCCGCCGACTACATCGCCGCTCAAGAGGCAGCGAATCACTACCCTGTCCCCTGCCATCGTGCTACGGCATGGCGGCACATGCTCACGGGCATCGTCCGCAACGGCGAGCGTATCCGACTCAAGACGCTGGTCGTCGGCGGCCGTCGGTTCACGACCCGGCAGTGGATCGCGGATTTCGTCGCGACTCTGAACCGCGACAACCCGACGCAACAGCCCGCGCCAGTCATGACCCCCGCACGCCGACAACGGCAAGCGCGGGCTGCGATGGATCAACTCGCGTCGATGGGCGTCGCATCAGACAAATAACACAGCGACCCCGACGCGCGGGTAGTCGCATCGGGGCCGGCTGCATCAATCTCACATCGACTCTGGAGGTCGACATGCACAATCATACTGCGCACGACGCGCATGACAAGACGTCGCGCGAACGATTTGACATCACACTCGAACCGCTCGCGACAGACACGCGCCCCGCGCCGTGTCGACTCAAGCAATTATTGAAGCTCGCACTGCGCGGCTTCTCGCTCAAGTGCATCTCGATTCGCCGCGAAAACGGCGCGGAGGTGCTCAATGATTAGCGCCACATGCCGATCCACCGAAGATTACTTAGATCAAGTGCGGCACGCTCTACGCGAGCGCTGGTGCGTCCCGGAACCGCGGACGACATCCGAACTGCGGGCGCTGATCAACAAGCATCCCGACGTTGCGCGGACGTTCCTTCCACCGCGACGCGAACTGCGCCGCCTCGGCATCTCTGCGAACGCCTGCCGCGCTGTTGAACCGTTTCCTGTCGAGTTTCGCGAACGGCTCATCGCCACGGTTGCGGCTGACTCCGATTTCCGCGCGGCAATTGCCGCGCTGCTTGGCGGTGCTGCATGACGAACCCCTACGCACATTTGATCGACCCCGACGGCATTCCGCGGACATCACGAGTCCCGACGGCGGGTGACATGCGGACATACAGCCCTGATTGGGATGATGCTCCAGCACAACCCCCAGCAGCGGAAAAGCCGAAGCGGAAGAAGAAGTCGGGCAAGTCGCTCGCCGTTCCCCAGGATCGACCCAACGAAGGGACGGACGACCCGCATCGTCTGGCGACTGCCTATCTGCGGATGCAGGCAACGAACTCCCGTGGCGAACGGACGCTGATCTGCCATCGCGACGACTTCCATGAGCATGACGGGATTCGCTATCTGACCGTCCCCTATGCGGAGATCAAGGCGCGGCTGACCACGTTCATCAAGTCGCAGTTCGACGCCGAGAACATGCACCTGCAACAGCATCCGGAACTGTGGGACTCGACCGAGTTGCCAAGGTGTCGCCGGGTGACGACCGGCACCGTCAACAACACGATGGCGGCGCTCGAGTCGCTCACGCTGGTGCCGAATTCGGTCGACGCGCCGGCATGGCTCCGCGGCGAGCACTGGGGCAAACCGGAAGACATCCTTCCCACTCGGTCGGGGCTGCTGCATCTGCCGCGGGCCCTCCTCGATGACGACTGCCTGCATCCTTCAACGGCTCGGTTCTACACCACAAGCGGCGTGGACTACGCTTTCGACGGTGTGGCGGGTTGCTCGGAGTGGATCAAGTTCCTGTTGTCGTTGTGGCCGGACGATCCGCAATCAATCGCGCTGTTGCAGGAGTGGATCGGCTATCTGCTTTCCCTCGATGGAAGGCATCACAAAATCCTGATGCTGATCGGTCCGCCGCGCTCCGGCAAAGGGACGATTTCCCGAATCATCAAACTGTTGCTCGGCATGGGCAGCGTGGCATCCCCAACGCTCGGCAGTCTGGCCGGTCCCTTTGGTCTCTGGCCGTTGCTCGGCAAGTCTGTCGCCATCGTCGCCGATGCTCGCCTCTCCGGTCGCACCGATGCTATCGCCGTGGTCGAACGGCTGTTGTCCATCTCCGGCGGCGATCCCCAGGACGTTCACAGGAAGAACATGCCGACGCTGGCAGCGATCAAGATGGCGGTGCGGTTCATGCTCATGAGCAACGAACTGCCGAACCTCAGGGACTCATCCGGGGCGCTCACGTCGCGGATTCTGCTACTGCGGACGCTCCAATCGTTTCTTGGTCAAGAGGACAAGGGACTGGACGACCGGCTGGCGGAAGAACTGCCGGGCATCCTCAACTGGTCAATCCTTGGGTGGCATCGGCTGCGAGAGCGCGGCGCATTCGTTCAACCGGATTCCGCGCGTGATCTGCTCGCCGATTTGGATGACCTTGCGTCCCCGATTTCCCAGTTCATCCGGGAATGCTGCAACGTCGCGCCGGAACAAACAACCGCCACCGAAGCAGCGTTTCGAGCATGGAAAGCATGGTGCGAACAGCACGGAATTAACCATCCTGGCACGAATGAGACGTTCGGCAAGGATTTACGCTCCGCATTGCCTCAAATCTCTAAGTCACAGCACAGAACGGAGAACGGGCGATATTGGGCGTACAACGGCGTCGGACTCAAGCTCTCTGACACAAGCTGGCACTAGTGCCAATCTTACGCACGTATGAGTCTGGTTCAAGAAAAGTATGCGGGTAATAAGATCGGCACTGGTGTCGCCCGTGTCATCGCGGCACATTCTGCATCGCCTGCCAACGGATGACGCGGCAAGGCTGGCAAGATGGGTGGGGGCCCCGTGAAAATCTCAAAACGGAAGTGTTTCCCGAACCGCACCGCAGGCTTGCGTCTTTTTCGTCACAAAAACCACTCGGGGTGTCTGTTAATTGTTTTTTTTGGAGCATGACCGATGACCGGACCTACGAACGCTGTCGCCGCTGAACCGCCGAAGGGACTCTCTGAACGCTCTCGAACGCTCTGGCGTGCGGTTGTGAAGGCTTCGACGCCACTTTCCCGGCAGGCGTCGATTGAGAGCGCCCTGCGGAGCCTGGACACGGCTGATGCCGCGGCCAATATCGTGGCGGAACAGGGAATGGTGTCCATCAATCGGGACACGAACGTCCCGCACTGCCACCCAGCCTGCAAAATCGAGAAGGACGCGCGGGCGGCGTTCTTCCGGGAGTGGAATTCTCTCGGGCTGACGCTCAAGAGCATCGCCGAGCGGAATGGCGTATAGGCGGAAAAAACAATTGCGGACCCGAAATAGAACAATTCGCCGAGTTTTTTACGCGAGGGCGAGGCGGTTTCCTAGGCACGGTTCACCGGGAATGAAAGTCCCCCATACGGAGTCTGATCGATGTTCGTCTCTCTCGAAATGCCGTTCTCAGCACTCCCAGACGATCGCCTCGCGGGCTTATTCGCGGCGACGCGGGTCTGGTATCCAAACGCGGAAGCGCTTGCCACCTGCGTGGGCTGTGGCGTTGTCGCTGAAGCTCGGCGGCGGGAACACAATCGTTCTTTCGCCGCGGGAGACGATGCGATTCCTGCTGACCTCATGCAGGTGAACTTCGCTCGCTGGTCCGACCGTGACGTGGGCGAAGCGTTGGCGCTGCTGTCGGTCTTCTCGCGGCGGGCTGAGTCCGCAGACTTTGGCGAATTGTCCGACGCTCTGCTGGATCTGCTGGCGATGGAATCCGCGCGGCGGCTGGTGAACTCGGGGGATTACCGTAATGCGTCGACATTCGGCGACCGGCTGAAAAGGGAAGGCGATGCGGCGTTGTCCAACTGATCGGGAGAGATGCGAGTGCGGCCGGGCTCTAACAGTGACCACAACCCGCACTGATGGCACAGTCAAAACTCAATACTTGGGCTGTCGCTGGTGTAAAAGATTCGGCGGAAGTCCATTAGTAGTACAAATCCGAGAGACGTCCGTTGATACCGTCCGCAACCCAATGATACAACGTAATAATCATGAACGATTCACAATCCCCGCTGATGACCGAGCCCGAAACATGGGCGTACCTGAATGTCAGCCGAGCAACCTTGCGCCGGATGCTGGGCAATCGCATGTCGGCGGCGTGAATTGGTCCAATGATTGCATGGGGAGGTCCTTCGTCAAGGGTTGCGGAATTTTCCGGTGTGGTTGACGAAGGAACGCAGCGATGGGGACGGGACCGGCTTGTAAAGTCGACAAACATTTTGCAAAAGTGACCGATCCGCGGGTCAATCGCGGGAC
>JAKFVC010000151.1 GCA_021732415.1 Planctomycetaceae bacterium | reverse complement strand
TGCGACAGCGATCCTCTCACCGCATTCTGGGAACACCGCGCCACCACACGATCCGGATTCCACTCCTGCTGCCAGGAAAACCACAAGCAGGCGGCCTGATCCAAAAAGCAAACCCCGTCCCGCACTCAAGCAAATCCTGCCGGAACCGAACCGCGCTGCTGGGCGATTTGTTACAAAATTGCGCGAAATATTCGGCTTTTCTCAAGTCGGGACCTCGAGAGTGTACGCAGACTCTTCAGAGAAAGTCCTCTTGGCAGTGATGTCGGGGTCTCGATTAGAATCCCCGGCCGATGCGATTCGCATCGCTTGTGAGCGGAATGGCGCTAGCCAGCGGTCTGGTGTGTCAGCAACACTGGAAGAACCGGCGGCTAGCGCCGTGCCGCTCACCTACTAAAACACAACGCAGGAGCCGCGGTACACAATGATTTGGGAAACCGCCTTCAATCTCTGGTCTCAGATTGCCAACTTCGGTACCGCATCGACGAACCGCACCCGCTTGCGCCGCCGTCTGGTCATGCATGAATCGGTGGATGTCGTCCCCTGCGAGACGCTCGAAACCCGTTCGCTGCCGAGTGCCCTGTCGATCGTCATCGACTATCGCTTCGACACCAACAACTTCTTCGATACTCAGGAGAAGAAGGACCTCTTCCAGCAAGTCGCCAATCTGTACGCCGCCCGGATCACCGATAACCTGAGTGCCATTGCGCCCTCAGGATCCAATACGTGGCAGGCCGCATTTACCGATCCGGCGACCGGCCAATCGGGAACGGTCAGCAATCTGTTTGTCGCCAACGACACGTTAATCGTATTCGCCGGCGGTCGCGACCTGGACGGTAACACGTTGGGGATCGGGGGCCCGGGTGGTTACAGTGCGCATGGCTCATCAAGCTGGCTGTCCACGGTCGATCACCGCGGCCAATCGGGCGCTACGGGCAGCAATCCCACCGACTTCGGCCCGTGGGGTGGCAGCATTACTTTTGATACCGTGGGGACAAACTGGTTTTTCGGGACCACCACGACCGGATTAGATAGCAACGAAGCCGACTTCATGTCGGTCGCCATGCATGAACTGGGACATATCCTGGGTTTCGGCACGTCAGAATCATTCGACCATTTTGTGTCGAACGGCAAGTTCACGGGGACCAAGGCCACCGCAGAATATGACGGCACCGGCAACCCACCTCTCTATTCGGACGATTCGCACTGGGCCGACGGCGTGACCGACGGCGGCCAGGAAACGGCGATGGATCCTGCGATTCTGCTGGGAACTCGCAAACTGTTCACAAATCTCGACTGGGCCGCCCTCGACGATATCGGCTGGACGCTGACCAGTACGAATCAGGCAGCCTCACCCATCATTACCTTGCCCGGTTCGATCCCGACGTATATGCGAGGCGGAGTGCGCACAGTCCTGGACCCGACCGCGACGTTCAGCAATCCCGGAGCATTGTCCCTCAAGGGATCGCAACTGGTGGTTTCCGACATCTCGAGCGTGACGAAATATGACGCCATCACGATTACCACCGGAAACGGCATCACCAAGTCCGGAGCCACCCTCAAGTACAACGGCGTCTCGATCGGCACCTACTCGAACGGCTCAGGCACGAAAGCCTTCAAAATTACCTTCAGCTCCAAAGCCACCGACGAGGCCGTCCAGGCCTGCCTGCGCAACATCCAGTTCTACACTTCCAGCCGGCAAGCCGGAACAATCGACCGCACACTCAATTTCCGAATGCTGAACATGAACGGTCAAAACTCCGCCCCAGCAATGAAAACAATCCACGTCCTGTAGCCCGTCCCGTAGCCCGACTCTCCAGAGTCGGGTCTCTCTCTGAGAAGGTACCCCGACTCAGAGAGCCGCTACGACCAGCCCTTCATCCCCGCCAGCAACCCGCAATGAATGAGCGTCGGCACAACCGGCGACGCAGCCTCCAACCCCGCTTCAACCAACCACCGCCGATATTCCGCCGCACTGTAAGCCCGCCCCTCAGTCAGCGTAAACAACGCGGCCGAATACAAGGCAATGGGCAGCGGCCCCCCCAGGTCATCCTGCAGGAAGACGTCATGAATGACGAGCTGTCCCCCCGGCACCAACGCGTCGGCACAGTGCTGCACTAACTGCCGACACAGCGGCTCATCCCAATCGTGCAAGATATTCGACAACAGCACGGTATCAGCCGGCGGCAAAGGATCCACAAACATATCCCCGGCCTGGCAGACCAAGCGGTCCGCCACACCATACTGCTCAGCAAATTCCTGTGCGACTTTCAACACCTCGGGGCGGTCGAACACAGTCGCTCGTAACTGAGGATACTGCCGCAAACAGGCCACGCTATAGATCCCCGTCCCACCACCCACGTCCAGCAGAGTGTCACCGACGAGATTAATCTTCGAGGCCAGCACGGGGGCCACATTCTTCGCACGTCCAGCCAAGGCGAGAGTCAAACGACGCGCCGAGGCTTCCTGCTCCATTGCCGAGTCCAACCCTTCACGATAGATGAATGCCGCACCCGCATCCGACTTCTCCGCGTGAGCCGGGCCGTTCGATTTCAGTCGCTGGACCATCTCGAGCACACCCGGACTCTGCGCCGCCAGCCCGACATAATCACCCACATAAAACTCAGTTCCCGGCAAGAGATGTTCGCGCCCCAGGTCTGTCAGCGACAACTGACCACCCGCAGTTTGCGAGACCAATTGCATCGCCCGCAAGGCCGTCGTCAGAACCAACAGCGGCCGACGAGCCAACCCCAACCGCGCTTGCAGTTCATCACTCGTGAGAGGCCCCGCGGCCAGCAACTCAAACAGCCGGAAATGAGCCACCGCAGCCGTCAGCAACTCGGATCCGTAACTGCCACGAAAGTGCTCGAAGATGAGGGTCGGATCAATTGGAGGCGGAACAAGTGCAGGCATGAAGGACTCGAGTTAAATGGGAATCAGAGAGGGGTGTAACATCTTGGCAAAATAGCGTGAGATCGCGTATTCGCAATTATCCCGGAGGGATTAAAGAGAGTAGCCGGTGGTTGAGCGCAGCGACACCACCGGTTAGTGGCATTCCGTATTGTCGACCCTGGAGGGGTCGCAGAGCAACGTTTCTGCGACCCCTCCAGGGTCGGAATTCCATATTTAATCCTTTCCGGTGGTGTCGCTGCGCTCAACCACCGGCTACTCTCTGCAACCCCTCCGGGGTAAAGAAATGACATCTCAATCCCTGGTCAAATCAATGATTTGGACGAGAAAATTCCGGTGCCACACCATGCTGCCAAAGGGTTGCAGAGGACCGTTGATGCTCAGCACCGACTAGGACTTCTTCTGAGCAAACAGCCATTCCATCATCTTGGGATCGGCATACGCCGGAGCCCACGAATTGTGACCCACACCCGGGTACTCCGTATAGCGCGGCTTGCCTCCCGCCTTCTTGATGGCCTCAATCATCTTCTGTGAACGATGCGGCTTCACGGCGGTGTCTTTGTCGCCATGAAACGCCCAAACCGGCACCTTGACACTTTTCGCGGCGACGGCTTCATCACCACCACCACACACCGGAACGGCGGCCGCCCACAGGTCGGGATGACGCGTGATCAAATCCCAGGTGCCGTAGCCTCCCATCGACAGGCCCGTCACATACTGTCGCTGCTGGTCGATGCGATATTCCTTCTGCAACGAGGCCATCAACTCCAGGACCAGCTTGATCGTGGCCGAATCCTCAGGCAACTGCTGATGAGCATCCAGGCTCCAATCCACTTCGACCCACCGCTTGCCATCCGGGCATTGAGGAGCGAGGACGAACGCCGGATACTTCTCGCGATTTTCCGGCTTGGCGAATTCCTTGGTCCCGTGAACCAACTGCTTCACGTTGTCGGCACCGCGTTCTCCGGCACCGTGCAGAAACAAGACCAGAGGATACTTGGCCGTCCCCTTGGCGTCGTAGCCCTGAGGAACCATCAGCCGATAATGCAGCTTCTCGCCCTTCGCATTTTCGAACACGCGAGCTTCATAAAGTTCGTCGGCAAATGACGATTGCGTCAAACCGATCAGACACGTCAGAACCAGAAACGAACGGCGACACAATCTGCTCATGGGACTCACCTTTTCAACAGGGCGCGGTGTCAATGAAGAGTGGACGATGAGGGTTCATCTGGGAATATGATAAGCGTGGCCCATCCATGACGACAGGGTTTGAGGCGCATTTCACGATCCCGCCAACGCCACAAAGGGCTCTCGTGAGGGATCCGCAATTCGAGTCGATGGGAGGGTGAGGCTCCTGCCGAACCGCGGTCTACATTCGAATCTCGGTATCTAATGGGGAATTGAATCCACAGATTTCGCAGATGACGCAGATTGAATTCATTTTCTTCATCTGCGTCATCTGCGAAATCTGTGGATAGCTCTTCTTCTAAACCGGGCAACTGTCAGCGAGATACCATCTGGTCAAGGATCTCAAACTTCGTGGCCTTTGTGATCTTCTGTTCGAATTCTGATTTTTCACAGAAGATCACAAAGTTAGACAGGCTTAACTTGCTGGCTAACGTCACCAGACTACGCGGTTCGGCAGGAGCCTCACCCTCCCATGACGTCCAAGATCATTCTCGCCGTAGTCCCATCACACCGGTTGAGGCGATTCCGTCAAATCAACCCCGTCAACTCGGGATACATCGCCTTGACACGTTCCGCTTCCTCCGGCAAATCGGTCAGCATGCGGAAGTGTTGAAACTCAAACCCCGGCGCCACCGTGCATCCGACCAGCGTATAAGCCCCCGTCGAACGTGCCGCCTGCCAGGCGTGTGCTGGCACCACCAGGACCGGCAACTGACCTGCGGCAACCGGCCCCAGCCGCCGCTGTTCACACGGGGTGCCGTCCAATTCTCCCCAGGTCAGCTCCAGAGGCGACCCTTCGTAAAAGTGCCAGATCTCATCCGAGGTGACTTGATGCAGCCGGCTGAACTGCCCCTGCGTCAGCAAAAAGAAAATCGTCGTCACGGCCGAACGAATCTCAGGCGGAGACAGTGATTGGACTGCCGATCGAGACCGATACGTCTCGCGGTAGTAGCCCCCTTCCGGATGGGGCAGCAATTTTAGTTCAGCAATCAACTCGTCGGCTCGAGCATCGGTCACGAGACACATCTCCCTGGTTGGACGCGGGAGCCTCGTCGTTCGACTGCTACGAAGTGCCGCACTGCTGTATCATACACGCCAGAGATCCATCACCGTTATCGTGTTGAAAGTCTCTGTAATTTAGTACGGGTTGGGAGGGCGAGGCTCCCGCCGAGCCTAAAGCGACCGCAGGTCGGCGTCCGCCGGAGGCATCACATCAGCCTCCGGCGGACGCCGAGCTAAAGCTCGCTTTAGGCTCGGCGGGAGCCTCGCCCTCCCATCTCGGCGCTCACTGGAATTGAGATTCTTATGATGAACATCACGAGCAGCACCGTTTTCAACGTACTGACAGCCAGCTTGATCTGGATCGCGGCCAGCGTCACCAGCGATGCGGCGGAGACTCGCCCGAATGTGATCGTGTTCCTCGCGGACGATCTGGGCTGGGGCGATCTGGGCTGCTACGGGCATCCGCTAATTAAGACGCCCCACCTCGATCGATTCGCCCAGCAGGGATTGAAGTTGACCCAATGTTATTCGGGTGGCGCGGTGTGCTCACCCTCCAGGTCGGCGATTCTGACCGGCCGTACGCCCTATCGAAACGGCGTGTTTACCTGGATTCCAGAAGGTCGAGACCTCCATCTGCGACGCAGCGAGATCACATTCGCCAAGCTCCTGCACGACCAGGGCTATGCAACGTGTCACGTCGGCAAGTGGCATCTCAACGGCTACTTCAACGACCCGCGACATCCGCAACCCAACGACCACGGTTACGACTGGTGGCTGGCCACCCAGAACAACGCCGCCCCCAGCCATAAGGATCCGAACAATTTTGTGCGGAACGGCAAAGCGATAGGAAAACTGACCGGGTTCTCGGCACCGTTAGTCGTCGACGAGGGGATCAAGTGGCTCAAGGAGCAACGCAAGCCAGATCAACCATTTCTCCTCTCCGTGTGGACCCACGAGCCTCATTTGCCCATTGAATCGGACTCCCAGTATCAGGACCAGTATCGTGATCTGGCAGATGCCGACCTGCGGCAGCATCACGGCAATGTCAGTCAACTGGATGCGGCGTTTGGTCGGTTGATGACCACGCTCGACGAGTTGAATCTCACGGACAATACGTTCGTGGTCTTTACCGCGGACAACGGTCCGGAAGGGGACGGGGTGAAAGGTCGAACGCGCGGATCGACCGGCGGCCTGCGAGGTCGCAAGCGCGATGTTTACGAAGGAGGCATCCGTGTTCCAGGTATCATCCGTTGGCCCGGCAAGATCACCCCCGCGACAACCTCGGACACGCCGGTGATCGGTTCCGATCTGTTCGCCACCGTGTGCGAGCTGGCGAAGATTCCAGTGCCGGCAGACCGTGTGATTGATGGGGGGACCTTACTCCCGTTATTTTCCGGCGCGAAAGAGGTGATTCGGCAAAGGCCGCTCTATTGGCGCTGCAACATTGCGATTCAAATGCCCAAGACGGCGATGCGTATTGGTGATTGGAAGATCGTCGCCAACGAACCATTGACTCGCTTTGAACTCTATCATCTCGGCCGGGATCCCCACGAACAAAACAACCTCGCCGACCGCGAACCAGAGAAGTTCGCTGAGATGCGAGAAGGATTGAAGAAGCTCAATGCCGAGATTGAAGCGGAAGGACCCGACTGGTGGAAGAATTATGAGACGGGGAACCAACCGAAAAAGAAGCCCTAAAGTAGCCTTCACGCTCCGCGTGAAGTAAGCCGAGCGCGCGGTTGGCGTGGAATATATTAGGAGGTTGTCCGCGGGCCCGGCTATCTTCACGCGGAGCGTGAAGGCTACATTTCCGGCACGGCCCGCTCACGAAACACCGTGTACCGCAACGCGAGCCCAAGCAAAATCAACCCGCCTCCCACCGCGGTCGGCGGCGAGATCGCCTCGCCCCAGCAGAGCCAGACCCAGGTCGGATTCAACAGCGGCTCGATCAGCAGGATCAGCCCCGCCTCTTGCGGTGGAATCCATTTCAGCCCGCGGGCAAACATGACGTACGGCAATCCCATTTGAATCGGCCCGATGCCGGCCAGCAGCAACCACTGCCACGGGGTGAGTTCGTGAACGCCCTGCAGGATCCACGGCAGCAGCACGACTCCGCTGACGATGTAGTTTACCAGAATCAACCATTGAGGTGCCTCGTCCCGCAACGCCCGCAAGGTGATGATCACGCCGGCGTAGGTGACTCCACTCATCAGGGCAATCGCGTTGCCCTGGAAATTCTCACCGCTCCAGTCGTTATGCACGATCCACGCGATCCCCAGCAGCCCGCAGGTCAAAGCGACAGCATTCCCTCGCAAGAGCGGTTCCCTGAGGAAAAACACGCCGAACACCATCGCCCATAGGCTGGCCGTGTTTTGCAGAAAGATGGCCGCAGCGGCGGTCGTCTGCTGAGTCGCCATGATGAACAGCACATTCATACTGGCAAAGCAAACGACCATCGGCAGCAGTCCCCAGCGGAACCGGACCATCGACGGTCGCACGAACGGCAGCAGAAACAGCCCCGCTGTCAGTGCCCGGCAACCGGCAAACATGGGCCCCGGGACATTCTCGAGAAGCGGACTTTTGACCGCCACGCCAATGACGCTCCACCCCACCGCCGCCGCAACCAGCAGCATGCGTCCGATGGCCTGTTGACGTCGGATATCGACGGCCACAAGTCCTTCAGACGGGGAAGCGTTGTCAGTCATGGAACGAGCGATGGCGCCAGAGGGCGAAAGGATTTCGTAGCAATTTTGAGTCGGCGGTTATCGTATGCGAAGAATATTCTCACGCAAAGGCGCCAAGGCGCAAAGCTTCGATGCTCAACGAAGCAGAAATCCCCTTCTTCTTTGCGCCTTGGCGCCTTTGCGTGAGATATTCCGAACTCTTCAAGGATCGACAATCACATGTAGCGCAGATTTAAAACATGTGCTTCGAGCGCGGTACTCGGCTCCCCTCCACGCCGTCATGAAATGAGTTAAAATCCGTTCGCGGGCCAGCAGTCAATTCGCGATCCCATTTCGTGGCTCTCGCGAATTTCTCTTCAAGTTGCACTGACTCATCAGAAAGCAGGCAGACTCATGAAAACTACTGGCTCGGCAATGTGGCAAGGCGGTATCAAGGACGGCAAGGGAGCCATCTCCACCAAGAGCGGGGCGCTCAACGCCTATCCGTATGGATTCAGCAGTCGCTTCGAAGGCAGGCCCGGCACCAACCCGGAAGAACTGATCGGGGCCGCCCACGCAGGCTGCTTCACGATGGCGTTGTCGCTGATTCTCGGCGAGGCCAAGCTGACCGCCACGCAAATGGATACGACGGCGGAAGTCACGCTGGATCAAGTCGACGGCGGCTTCGCCATCACGTCAGTCCATTTGACTCTGGAAGCCAAGATCCCCGGCGCGACTCAGGCAGTGTTCGAGGAATGCACTGGAAAAGCCAAAGCGGGCTGCCCGGTCTCCAAGCTGTTGAACACCAAGATTACGCTGGACGCATCGTTGGTGGAATAAAGACGGAAGGCCATGAATTTTCGAAGAAATCTGATTCGAGTCGATGGGAGGGTGAGGCTCCTGCCGAACCGCATAGTCTGGCGACGGTCGATAAACGCTTGCGGTTCGGCAGGAGCCTCACCCTCCCATGACGTCGAATTATCTTTAACGGCTACGATTAGTGCGTCGAGCAAGAGTTGAACTTGCACAGTCAGAGACACGTGGGTTACAGCCACGCAGGCTCGCCAATGCCCAGCCGACGCGAGTGGTCAGAGGGACGGAACAGCCGCGCGCAAAAAAAGCCCGGTGTCACTCATCCCCGTTGCGGACCGTGACACCGGGCTCAGTCGAGCTTCAAGCTGCTGATCGCCTGTGTCACTTGCGCTGCGGAGTTCGCGTTTCGCTGGCCTGAGGCAGGATCGTGACAGAACTCTTAAGACCTTCCGGCCCAAGTTCCGACTTCACACCTGGCCGAGCGAAGAGACGACTCCAAGGGCTGGAATACTGCTCACGGAAGTTGTGCTGGCCACTGAGATTTCTGCGTGAGTCTGCCATGATTCATGAGCCCGGTGATTTTGATCCGTGGTTGGATGCGGCGATGGCGTTCATCGTCGTTCCAAAATAATAGACGCAAATCGTCGAGCAAATGTTCGCAAAAATTCCCTGTCTATTTGCACCAAAAGAAGCAGGGACTCAGCCCCTCGCAAAAAGAGCTGAATCCCTGAGATTTCTTGATATTCTCGACTACGGTCCGACCGTCTAGACCTTAATGTCCGACGGGGGCGCCGCCATCACATGGTAGCCCGAATCGACGTGCAGACACTCGCCCGTTACGCCGCTGGCCAGGTCGCTCAACAGGTACAGACCCGTCTTGCCGACTTCCTCTGCCGTGACGTTGCGCTTCAGCGGAGCCATCTGCCCGTACAGCTTGAGCATGTTGTCGAAGTCGCTGACAGCGGACGAACTGAGGGTCTTCAGCGGCCCGGCACTCAGGCCGTTCACGCGGATGCCCTTCGCGCCCAATTCAAACGCCAGGTACTTCACGCTGCTTTCGAGGGCCGCCTTGCAGACACCCATGATGTTGTAGCCAGGGATGACTGCTTCGCCCCCCAGGTAGGTCAGCGTCAGGATACTGCCGCCGGGAACCAGCAATTCCTGGGCACGATGCGCGACAGCGATGAAGCTGTAGCAACTGATATCCATCGACGTCAGGAAGCCACTGCGGCTGCAGGCGTGCGTGGCCTTCTTGAGGTCTTCAATCGGGGCATACGCCACCGAATGGACGACGAAATCCAACTGGCCGTACAGCTCTTTGGCTGCGGCAAACACCTTGTCGAGGTCCTCATCCTTCTGGACATCGCAGGCCATCATCATTTTCGCACCCAGCGGTTCGACCAGCTTGCGCAAGCGGCCTTCCATGCGTGGACGCTCGGGGTCCTTATCGGGCAGGTGGGTAAAACCCATCTCCGCCCCTTCTTCATGCAGCTTTTGAGTAATGGCCCAGGCGATCGAATGATCATTCGCGATCCCGAACACCAACCCTTTTTTCCCAGTGAGCAATCCCATAATCCTCTCGTCTCCACGATCTACGATACAGCCGGCAGCCATCACAGGCGGCGTGAGCACCAGACACACAGACCGGAATCGCGACGTGAACAGATGTCGCGATGGCGCTGCAGAAAAACGGCCGACTCTCTGCTGAAGATAGCGATTCAGCCCAACTGCATCAACCCGCGTTCATTGAGCGTTGGCCTTCGAGCGACCGTAAGACAGGTCTCCCAGCCCGTCCGAGCCCATCACATTCCAATTCAAACACCAATAACACCTCGCGAACTTCGCGTGGATTCGCTCTATGTCAAACCAGTCCTTTTGCGCCTCGGATGATCGGAGACCCGTCCCACAACGATTCGACGACTCCAATCGTGCGGCTTTTCGGGGTTATCTGAAGATTTGTGAACGTCTGAAATCAAGTCCGCCGATTTGTCCAAAGACTGCAAGGGACCATCAGGTCCTGCCATCACGACTCGCTGGAGCGGATTCTAACGGTCAACCTGACTCTGTCACCCGCAACGGAATGGCAAACCACTCCAATAGTTGCGATTGCAACCGCAGTGCCCAATTAGAGGGAAACGGGGCCGACATGATTCTCGCTTGGAAACGATTCGTGGGGCTCACGCAGAACACCTTCCATTCTATGGCCGGCACGATGCCCATCACTCCCCGGTGTCTGGGCCGCCGTCGGCATCCGGCTGTGGCTCGATTGTTGCCCGTCGAGCGACTGGAAGATCGCCAACTGCTGACCACTTTTACGGTCACGACGCCCGCCGACAGTGGCGAGGGATCGCTCCGTGACGCCATTACGCAAGCCAATCTGGATAACACGCTCGACACCATTGAGTTCGACATCGTCAATCTGAGCGGTAGCTTTATCAAAACGATTGCCCTGGAGTCTGATCTTCCGGAGATCTATACACCGATCCATTTCGATGGAACGACCATGCCGACGTACACCAACGCCCCGTTGGTTGTCCTGGATGGATCGGCCGTGGTTAGCGGAACCCAGATGGGCCTGACGTTCGCATCGGGATCCGAAGGATCAGTCGTCGAAGGGCTGACCATCAATCGATTTGGCTCGTACGGAATCCGCATCGGTGCCAACGACATCACCGTTCGTGCAAACTATCTGGGAACGGACGAGACCGGCACCAGCGATCAGGGTAACGCCGCCGGAATCGGAATCACCGGCAACAATTTCACCATTGGCGGAACAACGGCTGCCGAACGAAACATCATCTCGGGCAATACGTATGACGGTATCGAAATACTCGGCGGCAGCAACGGCTTCGTCGAGGGCAACTATATCGGTACCGATGTGACAGGCAGCTTCGCCATTCCCAATAGCAAGGGAATCTCGAACTATAATGGCAGCCACGACAATCTCATCGGTGGTACGACCGCGGGTAGCGGCAATGTCATTTCCGGTAATACGTCCGTGGGTATCCACCTCTTCGGCTCGGGATATCCAGCGACCGTTCAGGGCAACTTGATTGGCTTGAGCGCTAACGGCATGAACCCTCTTCCCAATCACGGTTACGGCATCGTTATCGGCAGCAGCAACAATCTGATCGGCGGTCCCACGTCGGACGCTGCCAATATCATTGCCCACAATGACACCGCAGGAATTGGTGTGGAAAACGGCACAGGCAACCGCTTCCAACGCAATTCCATCTTTCAAAACGGCACCTTGGGAATTGATCTCAATACCAATAATCTGACCTTGAACGACCTGCATGACGCCGACAGCGGCGCGAATGATCTGCTCAACTATCCCGTCATCACGGCGGCGACCACCATAGAAGGGTACGTCTATCTGATCGGCGACTATAGCGGCCCTGCTAATGAGACGCTGGTGCTCGAGTTCTTTTCCAACGAAGACCAGGAGCCCTCGGGTTATGGAGAAGGGGCTCACTTTCTGGGTGAGGCGATCGTCACCACGGATGGCAACGGTCATGCCAGCTTCGATGTAACACTGCCGATTACGACAGGCACCTGGATCACGGCGACGGCCACCGATTCTCACAACAACACGTCTGAATTTTCAGCCCAGGCATTTGCTTCTCATACGATCATCAACTTGAGTAACAGCCCGCTTACGGTGAAACGCAACAAGACGGTCCTGATTGATCCCCAGGCGACGGTCACAACAACCCGCTCCAACTTCGACTTCACCAAATTGAATATCGGAGTCAGCAGCGGTGCTCAGCCTCTGGATTCCCTCCAGATCAAGAATTTTACCGACGAGCAATCTCATGCAAAGGTGAAGTATGATGCCCGGAAGCACCAGTTGCTGTCAGGCCGAACCATCATCGCTAACCTCTATTCGCCTGACGACATGCTACAACTGGCATTCCGCAGCGGAATCAGTACTTCTCTGTTGCAACAGATCATCCGCCATATCACCTTCCGCAGCAGCAAAGATGCCGGCACCCGAGACGTGTCGCTCCAGGTGATCTCGGCGGAAGATCCACCCTTGAGTGCCGTCAGTACGCGGACGATCCCTGTGACTTGATGAGCGGCACGCGGCCGGGTCCAGGCCTTATTTCCCGATGCAATACAAGAACTTATCCGACCGGATCAAGATCCGAGACCCATCGACTGCAGGGCTACCATTGAACATACCGCGATTTTCCAGATCGTTCATCGCCAGCTGCTCGAACTCCGGCTTGGCGGCCACCACGTACGTGCGTCCCTCACGGGTCAGGTAATAGACCTTACCTTCGGCGAGCAGAGGTGACGAATAAACCTGGCCGGCTCTTTCCATGCGCTGCTCGTACACAATTTCACCACTATCGGCCTTGGCGCAGCAGGCCACTCCACGTTGCTCATGCATCCAATAGAGATGCCCGTCGAGGTAGACCGGGGACGAAACGTTCGAACCTTTTTGACTCGTCCACAGGCGATTACTGGAGGTCACATCGCCGCTGCCGCCCGCCTTGACCGCGAGCGCCGCGATTCCCGAACGTCCACCCAGGCAATACACGATGCCGTCCGCCGCCACGATGCTGGGGACCATGTACCAGCCGATATCGGTGTTGCACGACCATAGCGGTTTCCCCGACTCCGGTTCAAACGACAACACCTTGCCCTGGGTCGCCACGATCACCTCCGGGCGTTTGAGCCCTTCGGTGATCACGACGGGTGTATTCCAGGCCTCGCGGATCTTGGGGGCTCGCCATTTCTCGTCCCCCGTCTTGCTGTCGAGAGCCACCAGCGATTCGCTTTCCACACTGGCGTTAATCAACACCAGGTCCTTGTACAGAACCGGTGAGGCCGACGATCCCCAGTTATGAGTCTTAGAACCGACGTCCGTTTCCCAGAGTTGCTTGCCCTCATGGTCATACGCCAGGACCCCCGACTTGCCATAAAACACATAGACGCGATCGGCATCGGCAGCGGGTGTGCTGGCGGCAAAGCCATGATCACGGATCCGATCCTCTTCCGGTAACTTGGCCGGCAAGGCCTTGTCCCAGATGATCTCACCGTCACTGCGCTTGATGGCAAGCAAGTGTCGCTTGAGGTCGCTCTGGCTGCCGCCATCCTCGCCGGGAACAAAAAAGCCGCTGTAGCAGGTGATGTAGATGCGATCGCCGAAGACGATCGGACTGGAGGCTCCCGGGCCAGGCAAGGGGGTCTTCCAGGCAATGTTTTCCGTCCCGCTCCACGTCACCGGCAACCCTTTGGCGTCGCTGGTGCCCATTCCCGAAGGACCTCGAAAACCGGGCCAGTCAGCGCCGCCACCAGAGACCGTGGTCGTCTTCGATTTGGCGGAATTCTTCGACGTAGACTTCGGAGTCGCCTTGGGAGCGGTCTTCGACGGAGTCTTGGGCTTCTTCTTCGCGGAAGGAGACTGATATGCGACCAGACGCAACGCACTGGAATCGTCCGGCTCACGAGCTAGGACCTCTTCACCATCACCCGCCAGAACTGCAGGTAACACGACTAACTGTCCCAGGGCACCGACAAACATGCTCGCGGCGAGCGCGACGCACCACAGCTGCGGACTTCGGATTGCGGAGCAAATCTTGGTCAACTTCATCGTACGACTCCAGGCCTTGGTTGATGGTAAGCCCCGTTGAATAAGCGTTGCACGTTTTTCAAGACAAGCAATTCCAATCGAGGCCATCGCGCAGAGATATGGGCGGCGGCTGGCGGCGAGCGGAAGGTTTTAAGTTGGCGATAGGATCGAGATTTCTCCAGCACTGCCCCCTGATGAGGCAATCATCACACAATACGCATGTAAAAGGCTCGCCGCAACCAAGTTCGTCTCAATGGCCACATTGACATTACGTCTTGTCGTATGTCGAAGTCAATTCCATGCGAGTCCGTATTCGCCAGGTCTTTCCCTGCTCGAAACTCCAAAGGGGCTCGATAACCCGTATCGGCCCGATTACCATTGAGTTGGAACGATTCACACACCCGGCGTCCAGAAAAGGCCCCTCCAGCATGCAGGCGGAAACGATCGCGATTGGAACAGAACTCACCACCGGAGCGAAGCTCGATACCAACAGCCAATGGTTGAGTCTCGAGCTGGCCGCCGTGGGGATTCCCGTCTGGTATCACACCACAGTGGCCGACACGCTGGAAGCCAATTTGCTCGTCTTTCGCCAGGCGGTCGAACGTGCCGACATCGTCCTGATCACTGGCGGACTGGGCCCGACCCTCGACGATTTGACCCGCGAAGCACTGGCGGCGTTGCTCGGTGTCGAATTGGTCTTGGATGAGGCGTCGCTCCAGATCATCAAAGAGATGTTCTCACGCCGTAACCGGACCATGCCCGAGCGGAACTCGATCCAGGCCATGTTCCCCGCGGGCACCGAACCCATCGCCAATCCGCGTGGTACGGCCCCCGGCATTTGGGTCGAGATCCCGCGGCCCGGAAAGACTCCCTGCCGCTTGGCCGCGATGCCGGGCGTTCCCAGCGAAATGAAGCCGATGTTCCGCGACTCGGTCCTGCCGCGCCTCAGCGATCTCTGCGGCAGTGGCAAGGTGATTCGATCCTCCCGCGTGAACTGCTTTGGGCTGGGAGAATCTCACGCTGATGAACTGCTTGGCGATCTCACGGCACGGGGCCGCGATCCGGAAGTGGGAATCACGGTTCATGAAGGAACGATCACCCTGCGCATCGAAGCCCAGGGGGACAGCGTGGAAGAATGCGACTTCAAGATTCGCCAGGCCCGGGCCACCGCGCGCGAGCGTCTCGGACATTACGTGTATGGCGACAACGACGAGGAACTCCACGATGTCGTCTTGCGGCATTTGAGCCAGCAGGAGGCCACGTTGATGACGGCCGAGTCCTCGACCGGCGGGCTGCTGGCCATGTCGCTGTCGAGTGTCGAAGGCCCCGGCGCCTGTTATCGCGGAGGTTGGGTGGGGACTGAACTGCAGCTCGCCGGACAACTGGGACTGCGATTTGTTCCCAATCTGGAACCCGTCTCGCGCGTGTCGAACCTGGCCCAGCACATTCGCCAACAATCGAACTCAGACTATGTGCTGGTGGTCGGCGACGTGGTCATGACGACCACCGATCCGAGCGGCCCGCCGATCCCCAAAGTCTATGTCGCGCTAGCGGGGGCTGGGGCTCCAGTGACCGCCGAAATCCAGGGGCTGAGCGATCCGACAATTCTCAAGAGTCGTTCGGCCAAGACCGCGCTGGATTTGTTGCGGCAACACCTCGCAACGTTAGCCGTGCAGTCGGAGTGATTCGGAGTCGATAGGCGGCCAACAAGAGATGAGTTGGGTGAGAAGATCGCAAATCACGGCGCCCACCAACGCGCATAGTCGAGAAACTTTTGGCGTAGAAAGGGCGGGCTAAAGTCAACTGCCCAGTGAAGTGGCTCATAGATAACCCACGTGACCGCTCGCTCCCAATCAGGCACCCAAGGGCGTCCCTTTTGCGTGGCTATGACTGGCCCATAGCTCAGGGCGTACAGGAGGAACAGGGCCACTGCAACCGCGAGTAACGTCACCAGCGAGCCACGTTTAGGTTTCTCTTCCATCGGATTCGCCTCGAAGAATGGTGCAGTTCACCAAGACTCGCACTTCAGCGATCACGGATTACGTCGATTCTGTTCCGCTAAGGCTTCATAGTACTTGCGAACCATCTCGTCGTACTTCGGCAGATATTTCTCGCTGTAGACGTTCAACAGTTCCTGCCGCAGGGCCGCGGGCAAGTGCCCCCAGACGTCTTTCGCCATGCGTTGACGAGCCTCTTCCTCGGCGGCGGACCGGGACTGACGCAGTTGATTGTCCGAGTCCCGCGACTTCTTTCCCTGGCTTTGCTTCTCCGATTCCGACTTCGAGTCCTGTTGTTTCTTCTGCCCGGGCGACGGCTTCTCTTGCGAGCCCCCCTTTTGCTTCTGGCTGTTTTGCGGCTTCGGCTGCCCACTGCCGCGCGGCGGTGAATCAGGAGAATTCTCCCCTCCCGGAGGAGGCGGAGACTGATTCTGATTGGGGCTCGGTGGGGGAGGCTTCTGATTCTTCAGCTTGTCGATCAGATCGTCCAGATCCTTCACAATCTGAGTCTGCAACTGCCGCGTTTCCTTGTCGGTTTCGGTCTTTTGCAACCGACCTTGAACGTCCCGCATCCGCTCGACGATCGTGTCGAGAGGATTTCCGGTTGCCCCCTCACCTTGCAAACCCAGACCTTCGAGCAGTTGGTCGGCCGCACTGCCCTTGGGCTTGGCTGCCGGAGGATCGGCCTTTTCGGGAGCATCCTTTTTGTCCGCAGCCGGCTTTGGTTTGGAAGCCGCGTCATCGGGCTTGTCGGACTTCTTCTTTAGGGTCTCGACCGGTTCGTCCGCAGGCGCTTCTTCCTTAGTCTCCTCGGATTTGGCCGTAGGCTTTTCGGCGTCCTCGGCGCGTACCAGTGTCGTGGACCCGAAGGTCCAAGCGAGTATGGCGATCGCCAAGAAACGCGGGGTGTAGTGGTTGATTAACATGGACGTCCTCAAGTCCCGAAAGGGACGTAACATTTGACGTTGTTTCGAAGAAGGCTACCTTCTTTGCTATTCCGCCTTCTTCTCCTCGCCCTTCGCTGCAGGTTCTTCTTCAGCCTGCTTCCCTGCCGGCTGACCGGCTGCGGGTTCCTGCTCGGGCTTCTCGAACATCTTCAAGAACTTGGATCCCAACTCCGCGAGCTCCCCTTGCTCTTCGCCCAAGCCTTTTAGCTCTTCCAGTTCCGCCGCCGTCAGCGGGTTCCCGGAGTCTCGCTTCTCCCCCAAGGTCTGCAAGCGTGTGTTCAACTCGACCTGTAACGATCGCAACATCTTCAACTGCGCCAGCATGGCGACGGTATCGACAGGTTGAGGAGACTGCTCGGCCCCGCCGTTTCCACCGGGTGGTTGTTCCTGGGGATCGGCGGGCTTCTCTTTCTTCTCCTGCTGGAGTGCTTCGATCAACTCTTGAAACCGCTGAAAGGCCGCTTGCTCAAACTGTTGAGTCTCCGGTCCGGTCTGCTTTTCATCTAATCGAGATGCCGCTTGTTCCATTTGCTTGGCCGCTCGTTTGACGGCCAGGGCAAACACTTCCGCCGCACTCAATTTCTGCGCGAGACCATTCGTTTCCTGACGTATGCCACGCTGCGTTTCTGCCAGATCGCGCAGGGTCTTCAATTGAGGACGAGTCCAATTGCCGCGCGCTGCCTGAGCATCATTCAGCCGCTTCGTTTCGACCAGGACTCCCTGCTGACGTTCGGCGAGCGTCTTGATTTCATCAGCGACTTTTTCCAACTGCTCAAACGCCAGCCGCTCCTCGGCCTGTTCGCGTTCCTTGGCCAATTCCCGCTGGGCCTGCTCGATGTCATCCAGAGCCTCTTGCTCCTGCTTTTCGGCTTGGTCTGTGCCCTCATCCTTCTCGAGCGATTCCCCCGCCTGCTGCATCCGTTCGGCTGCGCGACGAGCCGCTTCGGCGGGCGATTTTAATTGCAGCCGTTGGAGTTTCCTTGCCAATTGCTCGGCCTTCTTCTCCAGCTCTTGCTGCTCTTTTTTCAGCTTTTCGAGCTGTTCCTCTTTGACTTGCGGGTCCGTCTCGGCCTGGGCTTCCGCCGTCTTCTTCAACAGCTCTTCCTGCTGCTGAGCCAGATCGGCGAGATCCTGTTCGGCCTGTTTCATCTGCTTGACGAGGGTCTCCAGATCGGACACCGGCCGGTTCTTCAACGCATCGTCCAGCGCCTGAAGTTCGTCCGCGACCTGCTGCTGAGTCTGCCCTGCCTGGCCGATGTTGTTCTCACCCACCTGCCGAGCGGCATCACGCATTTTGCCAGCCGTGTTGTTCTGCTGGAGTTGATCCAGAATATCCTGCATCCGACCGGCCGCCGCGGGATCATCTTCCTGCAACTTCTTGACGACCTCACCGAGCCGCCGCTGCAATTGATCAAGCTGATTCGCTTCATTCTGCTGGCGCTCACCTTGCCGGGCCAGATCGGCCTGTTCCTGAGGCTTCAACTCCTGCAGCGACTTGGTGACCGTCTGCTTGCCGAGTTCCGTCGTATCCTGCTTGATCTTGTCCTGGGCCTGTTTGATATCCTGCAAGTCCAGCGCCACCTGGCGTTCGTCCTGCCATTGCGAGAGTTCCTGCAACAAATCCCCGAGGGTCTCGGTCACGGCCTGCTGGTGCCGCTGAGCCTGATGCAAGGCCTTCTCTGTCGCTGAGGCACCCGGTCGAGGTTGATCAGAAATCCGCTCGGGGTTGGCGTTCGTTTTGGGCATTGCAGTCGGTCCGTCGTCAGCCGGTGCCTCCTCCTCTGTCGGAACATCTTTTCCGGGATCTTTTTTCGGTTTTGTGCCGTTGGAATTGTCCGTACCGGCTTTCACCCCAGCGGCTTTAGGTTTGTCCTCGAGCGTCGCGCTATTGGTTTCAGGTTTGCTTGGCAGACTGTCGGATGGCTTGTTCTTGTCTGGTTTGGTCGGCGAAGCGGGCGCATCCGGTTCACTTCCGCCAGACTCCTTGCGAGCCTGCGTGAGATTCTGTTCGATCTCTGACAGATGCTGATCGGCCAATCGCTGCAGTTCAGACCGGATCTGCCCCAACCGCTGCTCCGTCTCGGGCGAGTCCAATCTGTTCTGGCGGAATTCCTTGAGGATGTCCTCGGCCCGCGCCAGCATGCCGTCCTGCGAGTTCTGCATCGCTGTGGCAATCTGACGCTGCTGGCCTTCGATCCGCTGCAGCATGTCGACATCCTGCGGACGCAGTTTGCCCGTTTTTTCCAGCTGAGTCCGCAACTCGGAGGTCTGCGACTGGATCTCGGTCTCCTGCTTCTTGGCTCGTTCCAGGTCGCCCAACAGACCAATCTGTCGATCGGCCAGTTCCTGCGTTTTTTCTTCCGGCGTGATGACCGTCAGGGTCCGAGTCAGACTGCGTCCCACATGCCGCGGTCCCAGGTCGAAGTCATCGGTGGCTTCACCGTGCAGTTGGATTTGCAGCCCAGGCACCAGCTTGAGCGGCTCCAACTGCCAGAGATGGTCCTGAGAATGCTGCAGCGGTCGTTTTTCGAGGGTGACCAACGGCACTTCGACCGGCTTACCGAGATCCGTTTTGCCCGGTTCGACGATTTGAAAACGCATCCGCACTTGATTGAGGCCAAGATCGTCCTTCGCCACAAAGCGCAGGGGAATTTCTGCAGTCGGAGTCACCTGGATATCGATCGCGGGACGATCAATGTAGATGTCCGGGGGTGTGTCCTGAATGGCCCGGATCTCGTAGCGCGGGGCATCGCTGTTTCCGAAATTCTGCTTGTCGCGCAGATCGAGCCAATACGAATAGATCCCCGCTTCCTTGATCTGAAAGACGGTCGACAGCTTCACGCCGTCTTTGGCAATCGTCATCGGCTGCTGATCCTTATCGCGAATCTTCAGCAGTGCCGAACTCAACGGCTTATTCGATTTCGCCGCGAGCTGCACCTTGGTGCCAACCAGTCCTTCGACGTGCCCCACGCCAGCCGGCAACTTGACCGTCGGCTTGCGGGTGTACTTGGGGGGAATCAAGCTGACCTGCAGGGCTTCAGCGACTGGAGGCGGAACGACCTCCAGCGGGAACCAATCCATCGTCTGATCATCACCACCCACCGCCCGAAACTGGAACGGGGACTTGATCACGATACTCGCAAACGCCGCTTCTCGAGAATGATCCTGATCGGCCAGCGTCGTCCGTTGCAGAGTCTCCCGGGTGACCACACCTTCGTGATCCTTGAATTCCAACTGCACATTGCTCGGCAGCCGCCCTTGATTGTTGAGATTGATCACGGTCAACTCGAGCGTATCGCCCCGCGCAATCCGCAAGGGATCATGCAGGTCGGCCACGAGGGCTTCGATGCCATTCGCCCCCAGTTTCACAAACTGCAACTGAGTCTTGCGGGGCCACGGATGAGCTCCAAACGGAAACACCAGCCGCTTGATCGCAGTCGCCGCTTCGGCCTGGTTGAACCCCACAACCAGCGCCGTTGTGATGCACACCATCAACGCCGCCCAGGCAATTCGCTGGACGGGCTGCGTCTGGACGACATCTTCAAAATCCATCAGCCGCGTCTGCTTGAGAGTCTTGTCGATCACTCGTTGCTGCAGGGCCGGAGCCCCCAGCTTGGGATCGTTCCCCTCCTGCAAGAACTGAATGGTACTCACCAGACTATCGCGGAACTTGGGAAACCGACGCTCAATCCGCAGGGCCAGATCGATATCGGTCATCGGCACCTTCAGCGGCGTAATCAGCCGCTTATAAGCGACATACCCCACGCCACCGAGAATCCCCAATCCCAAAATCAACCGCACGCCCGCATCATCCAGGTGCAGCAGCCAATCCACGCAACCCACAACCAGCAACGCCCCCAACAACACGGCGACGAGCCAGCTGAGACCATACAACCACAGCAATTGGCGAACCTTCGCCCGCAGTTCCGCCAGACGTTCTTGCAAGGGTGACATCACAGCTCGCCAGTTCCACTCAATAAGGCAAATTCAGCGCGCAACAGCGCACCCTGAATGATACCCGCACCACCACATACCCTGAAAGAGCCTTTGCCAATTCACTAGTACTTCGAAAGATATTGCCGTGCATGCAGCTAATTGAAGAATAATCTCACGCAAAGGCGCCAAGGCGCAAAGTTCTAAAGCGACCGGGCAAGAACCGTTTCTTCTTTGCGCCTTTGCGTGAGATATTCCGAGAATTCTTGGACGATCGAGAACTCGTTCACCCACCCGCTAACTGCTCATCTCGCCCGTCGGTCACGAACATACAGCCCGGGCTGTGCGTAATCACCAGCGGTGGTTTCGCCGCCATGATCGCCGATTGCGGAGTCACTCCACAGGCCCAAAACACCGGTAATTCGTCCTCATAGACCGGAACCGCCTCCCCGAAGTCAGGTCGCGACAGGTCGCTAATACCTATTTGCTCGGGGAGGCCGATATGTATCGGAGCTCCATGCACCCGCGGAAATCGAGACGTAATCTGGACGGCTCGCACAACATCTGCCGGTTTCATCGGTCGCATGGAAACCACCAGTGGACCGTGAAAGACTCCCGCCGGAACGCACGGCACATTCGTGCGATACATGGGGACGTTCCGCTGCAATTCAATATGCCGCACCGGCACTCCGGCCCGCAGCAGAGCATCCTCGAACGTGAATGAGCAACCAATTAAAAAACTGACGAAATCGTCCTGCCAGTAGCGTGTGATGTCGGTCGGTTCATCCACCAGTTCGCCATTGCGCCACACGCGGTACTGCGGCAGATCGGTCCGCAGGTCGGCGTCGGGAGCGATCTCACCCGGACGAACCTGCCCCGGTTCGGTCACCGCCAGCAACGGGCAGGGTTTCGGATTTCGCTGGCAAAACAGCAGGAAATCCATCGCCAACGCCTGCGGCAGGATCACCAGATTGGCCTGCGCAAAACCTCGTGCGAGCCCCGCCGTCTGCCCCGTCAACGAGCCAGACCGGCAAGCCAGCCGCACGTCGCGGCCCGTAGCGAACTGCGATTCAAGCACCCGAAGCCTCCTTCGCCGTACGATAGGTCGGCTCTTCACCCCGCCATAGCCGGACGAGGTTGCTCCGATGACGCACGATGATCAACGTGGGAATGGCGAGGCTGAACAAGGTCAGACTCCACCCGCTGGGTGACCACAAATGCTCCGAGTTCAGGACCAGATGTGCCACAGCAAACGACAGTGCTGCCAGCATCGAACTCAGAGAAACAATCCGCCAGACGAAGAACGAGACGACAAACACGCCAAACGCAATCGCCGTCGACGGGGGGGCCAGATAAGCCACGACCCCCAACGCCGAAGCCACTCCCTTACCGCCTCGCAGCCACAGCCAGCAGGGATACATATGCCCGATGATCGCAGACACACCACAGGCAATCGCCACATGCCCGGTCCAGGCAGGATCCGGAGCCAGCCACAGCGGCAACAGCCAGGTGGGCAGCAGTGCTTTGACGATATCCAGCACCAAAGCGAGGATCCCCCACTTCGCTCCCAGCACACGTCCGACGTTGGTCGCACCGATATTGCCGCTGCCATGCTGCCTGATATCGATGCCCTTGATCACTCTGGCAATGACATAGCCAAACGGAATCGACCCAATCATATAGGCCAACAGCACAGCAATAATCGCATCAACAACTGGCGACATGGATGAGTTCTAGTAATATCAGACGACGAACGGTGGCCTCAAAGGTCAGCAAGTTCAAAATTAACCGATCCCGAAAACCACCGCAATCAAGGGGTTTTCAGCGGCTCGCTGACATCGTAATACAGCGGCAGATCCAACTCAGCCACATCCAGAATCTGCCGCTCGCTCTTCAATTCGGGATGTTCATCAACCAATTCTAACGCCAACTCAGCCGAATCTCCGACCTTAGGCAGCGACGATTCGGGCAGCACTTGTCCGTCCAGAATCACCCACCGTGCCACCAGGATGCGGTCTCCGACCTTCAGCTTCAACGGGGCTCCCTCAGCAAATTTCTGAACTTCGAACGCATGCAATGCCAGTGCCCGTCGGTAGGGCAAGATCTGCGGCGGCGGTGGAATCGTCGAGCGCTCGATACACTTCGCGGTGACTCGATATTGAGCAACTGGCTTGCGCCCGAGCAACCGGGCGCGCGTGGCAACAGCCTGTTCGGCAATTTCTGTTTCGTCCAGACCGCGCGAGTAGATAGCCACAGCTTCGAGACGACCACGCCAGTTGGGGCTTCCGAGCCTGATCTGCGCTGAGGTCCAAGTCTCCAGATTCTGACCCCCGCTAAAGCCCCCCGCGTATTTGCCATCGGCATACATCGCGCTTTTCTTGGGGGTCAACGATAAAGTCACTACCACCGGAGCAGGTGTCTTCCACTGCGGCAGAACTTGACCAACTCCACTCTTCAGAGGATGAAATGACAGCGTACTGCCTCCTTGCAGGAGTCTGCAATACGGTCGTTCCGGTGGACCGATTTGAAAGAAGGCCGCCTCAGAACTGGCGACACTCGCGGGCGTCACCAGCATTTCCACGGTCATGCTTTTCTTCGAGTTGACCGCTGCCAGCAACAGTGCATCCAGGTTTTCAGGGGCAGCCGTTCCGCCGTGAAACTCAAGGTCATGGAACCGTCCGGGGACCATTCGCCCCTCGAGTTGAATCTGACAGGCACGCCCCGGTTGACCCGGACGGTCTGGAATCTGATTCGTCTGAGAGCTGCTCGTCCAGGCAAACATCAGCCCGTCAACAACGACGGGCCATGTGACCGGCGCCACAGTAACCGCGGGATTCTCGAGTTCAGACAGGTCGATAATGCTCTTTTCACCGCCCTCGATCCAGACGTCGGGATAGAAATCGCCGCGTTCATTCCGGGTGATCTGGTGCCACGCTTCGACGAACCGGAAACCAGGACTGAAACGCCCCAGAAAGATCTCCACCTGAGGCCCGCCCCCGGAAATGACATTCACTTTACCCTGCACGGAATAAGGTCCCGTCATCCCAAAATAGCGGACATGATTCGACCAGCGCGGATGGAAGACCTCCGCACCCTTCATTTCGGGGGCCGAGTTCACCTGAACCTTCCAACTTTCTGTCCCACCGGGGCGATGAAACTGCAAGTTCCGGTGCGGTCCATCAAACACCCAGCTGAGGCCACTGTTGTCCGGAGCAATCGAGCTCCAGCATCCTTTATCCAGCTTCTGCCACATGTTGTTCTTGAGATCTGCAACGCCCCCGTTCGGCCAGGGAAACTCCCCTCCAGCTCGGGTTCCATCCGCCGACAACTGAAAATTGTCGCATCCGACTTGCGTTTGATCCCAGACCTTCTGCGATGTCTTGGGAGCGCTCAATTTGACGCGGCGCAGATTCCGATACGTTACGTTTTCAGGCTTGCCAACTCGCTTGGCGGCGTAGACCCACTCCTCACCATCGACCGGATCGCGCCAGACATCGACAGCCAGACCGTCTCCCAGCAACTTCTTACCGGTACCATCCCAGTTTACGACATAGAACTTTTGCGACGGCTGATCAGAGAATACAACACGCTGTCCGTCGGGTGTCAGCAGCGGCTTGGCATAATTCCGCATCTCCCCAAGCACCACCCGTTCGCCTTTGCCGTCTTCGCTATCGAAGCCCATCAACTTGAGCTTCTGTCCCACTGCCAGAATGTCGCTGTTCGCCAGCCCCTGATCCTGCACCCAGACGACTCGCGTGTGAGCCTCGGTGAATTTGCGTATGGCGGTTGGTTCTTCGGCACCGGCGATGCCAGCCAGCAAACTGAAACAGATGAGAATAGGAACTCGCATTGGAAGTTGGACCCATATCAAGAAAGGCGAGCGTCCGGCGTAAGCCGGATGGTTTTTGCACGGGTACGATATAGTGAGATTCTCACCATTTTGAGGGAGTGTCAGTGCGCGAACGATGTTCCATAAAAGACACATACGGATTTGGAACACTAATCTCCGCTAATCTTCACTAATTAACACTAGGGCGACGCTTTTCCTATCACTCATTAGTGAAGATTAGCGGAGATCAGTGTTCCAAATTCCTATTTCCGTATTGATTCGAATGACGTCGTTTCTGTGCCGCATGAGTCGCCAACAACCATTGGGCTTACGCCCAACGCTCGCCCAAGGATACGAATCACCGTTCGCCAGCCGCCGCGGCCAATAACGCCGGCGGCACTTCTTTCCCAATCATTTCATAGATGAACCGCGAAGGCAGTGAATCCTTCTTCCGGCCCCATTTCATACGCGTCTTGGCATGCGTAATCGTCAAATAATCACGAGCCCGCGTCACTCCAACATACGTCAGCCGACGTTCCTCGTCGATCGTATTTTCGATCAATGACCGATGATGCGGCAGGATGCCTTCTTCGAGTCCGACCAGATACACGTGCGGAAATTCCAGCCCTTTCGCACTGTGCAGGGTCATCAGCTTGATCCCCTTCTGGGCTTTCTCGTCCTTCTTATCGGGCTGAGAAAACTGATCGTTGAGTGTCGATTGTTCGAGGAACTCGGCGAGGCTCGGTTTATCTGCCTGATCGATATACAGCTTCATCGAGTCCATGATCTGGTTGAGCGACTCGACCCGCGCCAGTTGTTGATTGGGCTCCTTGTACTGCTTGTTGATCTCCGATTCGTAGTCGATCTCGGTCAACAGTCCCTGGACAATATCGGACATTTTTCGCGGATCGCTCTGCAATCGTTCGCGATAACGCCCCAGCAACCCACTGAAGTCCTTCAGTGAGTTGGCAATCCCCGCGCTGATCTCCCCCGAGGCCGCAGCATCCGGAACCACTTCCCACAACTTCTTCCTTTGCCGTACCGCTTGAGCCAGCAATTTTTCGACGGACGACTCGCCAATCCCGCGCGACGGCGTGTTGATGATCCGCAGCAGCGACATCTCATCGTCAGGCTGCGAGAGCACTTTCAGATAGGCCATCACGTCGCGGATTTCTCGCCGATCGAAGAACGACTGCGCCCCGACGACGATATACGGCAACCGTCGTTTGCGGAGCTCCTGTTCGAAGATCCGCGGTTGCTCGTTCGTGCGGAACAGGATCGCCATATCGTTCGGCTGGACGTTCAATTCCGAGATCTGATAGGCCATATCCGCCGCGACGAATTCCGCCTCTTTCTGCTCGTCTGGGAAGCTGCGCATCCGGACCGGGTCGGAGGTTTCCTTATGGGCGATCAATTGCTTGTCGTGGCGATTCTTGTTGTGCTTCACCAACCGGTTAGCGACCTTCAAGATGGCCTCGGTGCAGCGGTAGTTGTCCTGCAGGCGAACCACCTTCGCCCCCGGGAAGACCTTGTGAAATCCCAGGATGTGCTCGACTTCCGCCCCGCGCCAGCCGTAGATCGACTGGTCATCATCACCCACGACACACAGGTTTTTGTGCGGTCGCACGAGGGATTCAATCAGGCTGAACTGAATGCCGTTGGTGTCCTGATACTCGTCAATCTGCACGTAGAGAAATCGCTGCTGCCACCGGGTCAGAACATCCGGGAAATCGTGGAACAGCTTCACGGTCAACAACAGCAGATCGTCAAAGTCAACCGCCCCGCTGGCCTTGAGATTCTGCTGATAACGCCGATATGCAGACGCCGCCATCAACTCCTGGTCATCCTCCGCGACGGAGCTCGCTTCCTCCGGCTGAACCGCCTGCATCTTCCAGCGGCTGATGATCGATAACAGATCCCCCGGCCGGATCGATTTCTCTCCCAGCCGAATATCACGCATCGCCTTGCGAGCGGCCGATTCCTGGTCACCGCGATCGTAGATCACGAAGGCCGGCGGATATCCCAGATGATGGATTTCCTGCCGCAGAATACGCACACACAGCGCATGAAACGTGGAGATAAACGGACGTGGCTTCAACTGTTTGCCCAACAGGTGAATCGTCCGCTCGAGCATTTCTCCGGCGGCTTTGTTGGTGAAGGTGACCGACAGAATGCGATCGGCCGGGACACCGCTGCGGATCAGTTCGACCATCCGGTGCGTGATGACGCGCGTCTTCCCCGTACCTGCTCCGGCGAGGACCAGCACAGGGCCCTTCAGCGTCAGGGCCGCATCACGCTGCGGCGGATTCAGGTGGTCAAGTCGATCCATCGGTAATACTTCAATGTTCCAACGTCAGCGGCAGTATCGTGGGACGGGTCTCCAGGCCCGTCCGTCCCTTCCTATCAAGCGGCTGGCAGTCACAAATGACTCTGAACTCATAATAGAATCGGTCTGCTTAGATTTTCCTCTCCGTGTTCTCCGTGTCTCCGTGGTGAAATGAAGCAGTTGATTCACCACGGAGACACGGAGAACACGGAGAAGAGAAATAAGTGAATTTGAGTTCGAAAGTCCGAACCCGACGATTCAGTCGCCAGAAAGTCACGGACGGGCCTGGAGACCCGTCCCACGATACTGCAGCGATCCTAGAACTTATACCCGCGTTGGGGACCGTTTTGCGTCAGCGTGAGAATTTCCGGCCCCTTCTCCGTCACCAGAATCGTGTGTTCGAATTGCGCCGACAGACGCCGGTCGTAGGTGCGAACCGTCCATTTATCGATCGGGTCGATCACCGTCTTCCAGGTTCCCGCATTGATCATCGGCTCGACGGTGAAGCACATGCCGGGCAGGATCGGGGACGATGTCCCTCCCTTGACGACATAGTGCGGAATCCCCGGATCCAGATGAAATTGCTGGCCAATCCCGTGCCCCTGGTACTCGCGAACGACCGAAAACCGGTACGAATGAGCGTGCCGTTCAATCGCCCGGCCGATATCCACCACCCGCCCGAACGGCTTGATGGCGTCGATCCCGATGTACAGCGAATCAAACGCCACCTGCGTCAGCATCCGCGCTTCTTCGGTCACGTTCCCCAGGATGAAAGTTTCCGACTGATCGCCGAACCAGCCGTCGACAATCGTTGTCAAATCGACGTTGACGATGTCGCCATCCTTCAGCACATACGCCCCGGGAATGCCATGGCAGACGACGTCATTCACGCTGGTGCAGGTACTCTTCGGAAAGCCGCGATAACCCAGGCATGCGGGAATATGACCATGATCCAACGTGTATTCGTGGACGATCCGATCGATTTCATTCGTCGTGATGCCGGCACGCACCTGAGTCCGCACGTGGTCCATCAACTGCGCATTGAACCGGCAGGCTTTCCGCATGCACTCGCGTTCGCGCTCGTTCAACAACACCCGTTCCCGAGAGGTCATCTGCATCGCTTCTTCCATTCAGTCCCATCGCGTGTCGCCCGAATCTCGAAGTCGGGTGTGAGCGCGAAGTAGTGCGAGGGACTCTAAAATCTAAAAACGTGTCTTTATTGAATATACGATCCTGCGCGGCGGGAAATCGGACAATCATCCCCAAACCGCTACCAAGTCCCGATAAATCATACGCTGTATGAACCAACCAGCGTACCGCGCCCTCCGACAATTCGCCAGTACAGGAATCAGGCTCCGACCGCACCTAAGTCGTTTTGGCGCCCGCTTTTCGCATCGATTCCTTCCCCAACGTCTTCAACGGTAAGCAGTAGTGGAAACCCATCCGATCGACTGACAGTTTCATCGAATCTTCACCGATTTCACAATTTCCGGCGTCCACGGGCTTCCCTCCCTCGGCGCGAGGCTTTCGATAAGATGAATTCGCACAATTCCTTCACTTGGACGAGAACATGATTTCGATCGTTGATTATGGCATGGGCAACCTGCGGAGCGTGCAGAAAGCCTTCGAAAAACTGGGCGTCGCGGCAAAAATCGTGACGCGCCCTGACGAGATTGCTACGGCCGAAAAACTCGTCCTGCCCGGCGTCGGCGCCTTCCGCGATGCGATCCACGAATTGCAGCGGCAGGAACTGATCGCTCCGATTAAAGCTCACATCCAGGCCGACAAACCCTTCCTGGGGATCTGTCTCGGCCTGCAGATGCTGTTTGATGTCAGCTACGAAGACGGCGAATGGCCCGGCCTGGGTATCATTCCGGGGAAGGTCGTCCGTTTCACCGAACACCCCGAGCTGAAAGTCCCCCACATGGGCTGGAATCAACTCGAAGTCGTCGGCAACCCGCGCTTACTGGCCGACATTCCGCGCGACGCGTATTTCTACTTCGTCCACAGTTATTTCGTGGAACCCACCGACGACAGCGTCATCGCCGCCCGCACCGATTACGGCCAGCGATTTGTCTCGATGATCACCCGCGGCAACTTGTTTGCGACCCAGTTTCACCCTGAAAAAAGCCAGGCAGTCGGCTTAAAACTGTTGAACAACTTCGCAACGATTTAGCCAGATATTGAATCGCGACACATGTTCGATTTCCACAACCGTCACATCCTGATCTCCGGCGGCACCAGCGGCATCGGCCGAGCCATCGCTCTCGCCTTTCAAACCTCCGGCGCCCAAGTCACTGTGACGGGACTCAATGCCGCAGAGATCGACACCTTCTACGCAGATACGAATACCTCAACTGGCCCTCGCATCAACGCCATTCAACTCGATGTCCAAGACGCCCCGGCCATCGCGAAACTCGCAACACAACTCACCGAGCTCGACATTCTCGTGAATTGCGCGGGGATGATCCTCCGCGGAGGCGCCGAGTTTGACCCGATCAAGTTTCAACAGGTGATCGACGTCAACCTGCACGGGACGCTCCGCCTCTGCACGGCATTTCGACCTCATCTGGCAGCCAGCCACGGCAGCATTATCAACGTGGCGTCGATGCTCAGCTTCTTCGGCAGCGGTTTCGCCCCCGCCTACAGCGCCAGCAAAGGAGCCATCGCGCAACTCACAAAATCCCTGGCAATTGCGTGGGCAACAGAAGGGATCCGAGTCAACGCGATCGCCCCTGGCTGGATCGTAACACCCCTCACCCAACCACTGGTCGACAGCCCGGAACGCAGCCAAACCATCATCGACCGCACACCACTGAAACGCTGGGGAGAACCGCAGGACGTGACCGGCGCAGTCCAGTTCCTCTGCTCCCCCGCCGCCGCCTTCATCACCGGGGTCATCCTGCCAATCGACGGCGGATACTCCGCAGCCTGACTCTCCGAGTCGGGACCTCCCCCCGGGTTCAGACTGACGAGGACAAAAAAGAGTTTTTGGAACACTAATCTCCGCTAATCAACACTGATCAGAAGGGAGAGAGTCAGGTTGAGATCTCATCTTGAAATGATCTGGATTAGTGTAGATTAGCGAAGATTAGTGTTCCAAATCTTCTTCGTAATTCCTGCAATGCGCCGGGGATTGCTGGTTGGCTGATTGGTTAGAGATTGATGCGCGCTCGGGGGTCGGGCGTACGATTCTTCGATATTGGCCGATGTCGTTGTTTGACCAGACAAGTCCCTTGACGGCCAATTTCGAAAACTCGTATGCCCCACCCCTCAGTTAATGGCCAAGCTCCTCGCGTACGATCGGATCGGTCTCTCGCCCCGCCAACTCTCTGAGTGCCAACCGCGCACCTTCCCCACCAAGTTTCTGCAGAGCCCACACTGCCGCCCCGCGAATCAACGGCTCAACATCCCGCAAGGCCGCAATCAACACGGGAACGGCCGCCAGATCACCACTGTTTCCCAAAACAATCGCCGCATTCCGCAACAGTCCCGCCCGCCCCGGCCGAGCCATTGGCGTCTCGGCAAACTCGCGATCGAATTCCGCCGCGCTCATCTGCAAGAGGCGCACCGCGTCCGCCGGACGGAGATCGGCCCGCGGCTGAAACGTCGGGTCGGTCGTCACTGGCGCCTTGCGATTCCACGGGCAGACGTCCTGGCACACATCGCAGCCAAACAACCAGTCGCCCATCCCCGTTCGTAACTCCTGGGGAATCGGCCCGCGCAATTCAATCGTCAGATACGAAATGCACTTCCGAGCATCCAGCACGTACGGACCATCAAACGCATCGGTCGGACAGGCCTCCAGGCAGCGGGTACACGTCCCGCAATGGGCCGTCTCATGCGGCGAGTCATATTCCAGCTCGAGATCGGTCAACAGCCCCGACAGAAACAGCCAGCTTCCCTGTCGTTTGTTGATGAGCAGCGTGTTCTTGCCGAACCAGCCGAGACCCGCCAGCCGGGCAAAATCTCGTTCCAGCAGCGGAGCCGTATCCACAATCCCCCGCGAATGAGATCCCGGGGCGCGCACCTTCAAGAACTGCGTCAACTGCTTCAACCGCTGCCGCAGGATGGTGTGATAGTCGGTCGTCCCCCAGGCATACCGCGAAACTCGCCCTTCAGCCGGAGCCGGTTCAACGGGATCTTCCGTGCGATAATTCAGCCCCAGCATGACGACGCTGCGCACACCGGGTAGCACCTTGTCCGGATGCTCGTATGCATCCAGGCGCCGCTCGAGGTACCCCATTTCACCCGCAAAGCCGCGCTCCAGCCAGAGCTGCAAGGCAGAGAATCCGACCGGATTCACTGCGGGGGCGATCCCGACCAATTCAAAACCGAGGCGGTGCGCTTCGGCCTTCAAATCGGTGCTAAGTTGGGGATCAAGCGTAGGCATAAAGCATGACAGTATCGTGGGACGGGTCTCCAGGCCCGTCCGTCCCCAGTAGCTTGACTCTCCAGAGTCGAGCGAATTCCGGGCGACTCTGGAGAGTCAAGCT
>JAKFVC010000037.1 GCA_021732415.1 Planctomycetaceae bacterium | reverse complement strand
CACAATCTGTTATGAACTGGTGCCGAGAACATCTCGGTTCCACTCTTTTTAGCAAACGCAAAATCGCTTACGGGCTCAGCGCTACAAAAGTCGCATGAAAATAGTAATTCGAGAGGCATCACCCCAGCCTCGCCCTCCCATGAGCCGATCTCGCCATCACGTTAGATCTGACTCATCGGGTGCCGTGAATCCTTCACCAGTGGTCTCCAGCAACATCATGTGCTTATAAACCTGCTCGCGCAGCGCGAACTGCTGCCGACGGAAGTTTTGATCCGTCAGGCCGCGGGTGACGTCCGCCGGATAGGATTGGCGGTGGTCTTCATTCAACTGTGAATTGGGCGTGGTGTCCGGATTGATTCGCACCGGATAGAAGCACTTTTCGCGCGTTCTCGAGTAGGTCGTCAGAATGCGACAGTCCTCGCCGAAGACCGTATGCACGTTCTCAACGCGGGTCATCAGCGGAGCGAGCACATCCCGATTGAATGCTTCCCAGCTATCCACATCTCCCGCCAACTCGACGTTGACGTGAACCAGCGGGGGATGGGGTTGAGGATCCAGCTCGCGATTGTGCAACAAGACCTTCTTGGCGACTTGCAGGGCGAGCTGGTCGTCGCCCCGACCCGGTTTCGCCAAGACGAGGCGATTGCGGCGTTCCAGTTCAAACCCTTCGCCATACCCGACGATGTCTTCGGCATGTTCCAATTCGTGGCGCCGGGTGACTTCATCCAGCTTGGTCAGCCGTTCGCGTTCGTGCAGCGTGTAGGCGATATTCCACAGCGTTTGATAGAGCAGGGGGGCGAGCAACCGCTGCGGGAGATCATGCACCGCTTCCAGCATCCGCCGAATTTCATCGAACAGACGCGGCTGGAAAACCACATTGTTTCGAGACTCGTTATTGACGACTCGAGAGACATCCTCCAGCAGGTATGTCTGCATCGCGATCATCGACTGAACGTCGTGAAACAGTGGGGCTTCAGGCCCATGCACAATCTGGCGCGGCCGACGACCACCCAGGCTGTGGTCCGTCGGGCGATCATCGACCAGACGATCCAGGAACGTGTCTTGGAAGACGTCCGCCGCCACTTTCAAAGGCATCCGAGGCGTATCCAGCAAGCTGATGATCGCCGCGCTATCCACTTCATGACCATCCAGAAAAATCAGCCGTTCGGCGCCGTCATCAGTATTCGTCATCCCGTAAACCACATACAAGTCGCGTGCATCGTACTTGGCTTGCATCGTGATGGCCTGCTCGCGCACCGCCACCAGTGCCTGCGCGTCGTCTCCCTGATGAGCGGCACAACCGTGCCCCAACACCGCGCGGTGGCCCAGCGCGATAAACAACGCCGGGCAGTCGGGAGTGTGATGCCGCGCACTCAGCACGACCGCGTTGACCCGATTCCAGAAGTGCATATTCTCCGGTGTCAGCGCGACACGATTGCCGTCGGTGCGAGAAAACGTCACCGTGGTGGGAGGGTATCCTTTACCGATGCTGCCATGCACACGCCCGTCAATGCATTTGCTGACCAGCAGGCGCGGCGCGTAGCTCAGAAAGACCTGAATTCCATGCCGCATGCTGCGGAGCGTTTCACTGACCACGACGTTTTCACCGAGGTATTGATGAAAGTGATGATCGGCGGCCTGGCTGAGAGCGTCACGGGTCGCGCTGGAGCGACGAGTGGCCCCCGATATCAATTTCGCGAGCGGCATGACTCGAACTTTCTGAAATGGGGAGATGTGGAAGGGGCGATTGGAACGGGGCGGCCCCGACCATAAATTATGGCACGCACCTCGCGCCCCGCAACCAACCGCTTCGTAATGTTACGGGAATGACAGGTTCAATTGAGATGGTGAGGCTACTGTCTAATCGCTTGGTCATCTTGCAAAGTAGCCTTCGGCTGCGGGTATTCCAAAGCAACAACGTCATTTGTGCCAGAAGTCTCCGGCCTCTACAATTCACAGTCTCACTCCAATGACCATCCACCGCGACCGCTTGCCTCATGTCACCGTTCGAAGTTTTTCAAGCTGAAGTGACCGTCGAAAAGTACCTGCACGGCGTGCGGATTGATAGCTTTTTGATCAAACACTTCCGCAATTATACCGCCTGGCGGATTCAGCGGATGGTGCGTGCCGGCGCCGTTAAGTTGGAAGGGATCACCGCCGAGCCTGATTCTCGCGTTTATCGCGGCCAGCGAGTCGACATCCGACTCGTCGAGCCCCCCGATAAGACGATGCCGCCCCGTGACATCCCGTTAGAGATCTTGTACGAAGATCCCTGGTTGATTGTCGTCAATAAGCCAGTTGGTCAAGTCGCCCACCCTTGCGGCAACTATCAGGACTACACGCTGGCGAATGCCATGCAGCATCATTTCGATCAGCAAACCAAGCTGCCGGGATTGCTGCGTCCCGGTATTGTGCACCGTCTGGATCGTCTCACCAGCGGAGTCACAGCCGTCACGAAAGAGCATCAGGCGCACCGCAATCTGTCGATTCATTTTCAAACCGGTCGCGTCAACAAATCGTATTGGACCCTGGTCTATGGCAACCTGGAACTCGACCGCGGCCAGGTCGATCTGCCGATCGGAGTCGTCCCCGGCGGCCACACGATCCTGATGACGACCAAGCCCGACGCGGTCGATCCCCGGCCTTCCAAGACGACGTTTGAAGTGCTCGAGCGGTTTGGCGAATACACGTTGGTCCGAGCCCAACCGTTGACCGGACGCATGCATCAGATCCGCCTGCATATGGCAGCCCTGGGACATCCAGTAGTCGCCGACGAATTCTACGGCCCCAATGGCCCACCAGAGAAACTCGCCCCGCTGGAGGATCCCGATGATGAGCCGCCTCCGATCGAAAATCCCAACGCCAACGAGCTCATCTCGCGGCAGGCCCTGCATGCGCACACCCTGCGACTGAATCACCCCATTACCGGTGAAATCATGAGTTTTACCGCTCCTTTGCCTCCCGACATGCAGCATGCGGTGGATGTTTTGCGGGCTCGGGCCCATGCCCCGTCTTGATGCGGGTTGTCGCCGAGAGAATGTGTTTGTTCGATTTTGGTTGCAAGTAGTCGGGATGATCGTCGAATGAATTCCCCGAAGGGGATACGCATCATAGCCCAGGGTTGCCCGCTCCCGCGGGCTACCCTGGGTATCCGATCAATATCGAATCCTACCCTGAAAGGGTTGCGTCTTTAGCGTATTGAGTCGGGCCAAAACCCCGAAAACGGAACCCCTTCAGGGTACGGCACCTCTTGGGATACGTACCCAGGGTAGCCCGCTGGTGCGGGCAACCCTGGGCTATGATGCATAACCCCGTTGGGGTATCCATTCGAAACGTACGTTGATGATGAATTTGGCCGATCATCCACAACCACATCTAGTGTCCCACTACCCGCAAACCCCAATTTAGACACAAAATCGCCTAAAGATTGGACAACTCGGACAACTGCCCATAACATCCCCCCATCGCTGAACACGACTGGGGATTGACTGAGTTCAATCGACTCCAGAACGCGTTCAGCGAACAGAGATTTTTCTCTGATACCGCGTGGGACAACAGGGGGTTGTTCGCGGTGCAGACCGATGGATCGGTGGCATACCGGAGCGTCAAACGAAGACGAGCTTTCTGCTCAGTTCGATTGATCAACTCCGAAGTTTCAAGGATGAAAACTGCGACGCACGGGGCACTCTGCCGCGATGAAGAAGATTTTCAAAACTCTTCTTTCCTCGGTGGATGACTCTCTGCTAGACATTGCACTCGTCAATGGTCTCAGCCTTCGTCTTTGAAATGGCACTCAATCGAGTGCGAATGCCTTATCCCTTCACGGTGTGTACTGGATTGTCTGGTATCAGAGTTTCGGTCAGGGCACAGCGCAGGGGATGCGCGAATTTGACCACCGTGTTCCGTCGGCAGCCTGAAGATCAGAACCTGCTATCGGGAAACACCACACTTTCAAGGAGGATATGTCGATGAGCCAGAACCGCAACGCAAAACCATTAATCGGAATCAACGGCGACTTTCGGGCGACCCGCGCCGAGCAAGCCGCACTGAGTTGGTTCAATACCGGTTACTACGATTCGGTAACCGCCGCGGGCGGTTTGCCCATGCTCATTTCGCCCTTCTCGAGCGACGAAGACCTCTCACAGATGCTCGGCATGCTCGACGGTCTGGTCCTCGCCGGTTGCACCCAGGATCTCGACCCTGTCCGCCTCGGTATGGACCGCCACCCGTCGACTCGCCCCATGCCGACTCGCCGCGAAGACTTTGACCGCCGCTTGTGCCGCATGGCCGTCGAACGCCAGATGCCGATCCTCGCGATCGGTTCCGGAATGCAGCTGCTCAATGTCATCTGCGGCGGCACTCTGCATCAGCATGTCACCGAAGACATTCCCAAGGCGTTCCACCACCGTGATCCGGTCGAAAATTGCCTGCGACACATCCTCGAAATCGTCCCCGGCACCCGCGTTGACACGATCTACGGCCCGGGCGAAATCCGCGTCAACAGCCAGCACCACCAAGCCGTCGATCAAGTTGCCAGCCCGTTCATGATCTCCGCCCGGTCACCGGACGGAGTCATCGAAGCCTTCGAAGCCAAGGACGAAAACTGGTTCTGCCTGGGCGTCCAATGGCACCCCGAAAATGAATCGGCGTCGGCCCTCGACATGCAAGTCTTCGAACAGTTCATGGCCGGCACGAAGCAAGCCGCCGCCACCGAACCGGTCATTCTGCCGATGCGCAAGAGTGCCTGATCACAGATCTCGGAATTCGAACAAATCAACCCGGTAGCCCTCAGGCGACCGGGTTGATCTTTTGAACAGCATCGTATCGTGGGACGGGTCTCCAGGCCCGTCCGTCCCTTTTCCTGGATCTTCAGTCGAAAATGAAGCCATAACAGATTCCCCTGAACGGGACTCCTGAATCTTCGTGTCCTTTGTGACCTTCTGTTCCAATTTCCTTTTTTTACAGAAGGTCACGAAGGACACGAAGAAATGCGAAGAAGAATGGAGATCACTGTTTTGGAGAGATCAACCCCGCCCTCATGGGTACGGGACTCACCTGATTCAATCTTAATCTGCTGTAGGGACGGACGGGCCTGGAGACCCGTCCCACGGTTTCGTCCGCCTCGCAAAAAGTGTCCGCCAAGTTCCGATTTGCGAATCGCAGTCAACATCGGCAATCTGCTCCTAGCTTTCCTGACCCCTCTCCTGTCTCGATCTCAATCGTACGACTCATTCGGTCCGCAATCGCACTTGGTTCTTCGTAACTAACTGCCGGAACGTTACTTCCGCGTGATGCACGTCGGGCGCCGAACGCTTGATGCGTTAAGTATTCGCCTTGGGGGCCAGACACTTCGCCCCGCCGCAATCCCGGCAGGCAGGCCGGTTACAACGACCGCGGAATTCGATTCAACTCTCCCGATTGGTCTGCCGATTCGACCAATACCTTGTTATCCGGATGTGACGAGGCCTACAATCCGTCAAGAATTTTTCAGCGCTGCCGCGACGGACCAGTGCCCGTTAAGTAGCCGAAACCTTGATGGACGTTGCACGATGAACGACGGCAGCCCTCAACCCGACGAGGGCAGGATGCGTGACATGGCTACTGACCCGCGTCGCAAAGAGGCACTGTCCGAGCTCACGGACCGCCTCATCCAGACCTACTACGAGATCGGCTCGATCAATCACTTGGGGCATTGTCCGCTCCCCAGCACGGATGTCGTGCATGAGATTGCCGCCGACTTGAAGGAAGTTCTGTTCCCCGGCTACCGCCGCCGGCAGAATCTGCACGCTGGAAACGTCGGCTACTACATCGGCGACTTGATCGACAGCCTGCATGACAAGCTGACGCAGCAAATTGCCCGCGCCCTCCGCCACGAGCAATCCAAACGACATCGCCTCATGTGTGGGACCTCGGTGGAAACCGATTTCGAAGCGCTTGGGCAACAAAAGGCGATTCAGTTCCTCGAACAAATCCCCAAAGTCCGCGAACTGCTCGCGCAAGATGTGCAGGCCGCGTACGACGGCGATCCCGCCGCTGGCAGCTTGGACGAGATAATCTTCTGCTATCCGGGACTGGAAGCCATCACGATTCAGCGAATGGCGCATGAACTGTACCGGCTTGAGGTTCCGTTCATTCCCCGCATGCTTTCCGAGTGGGCTCATAGCCGCACCGGAATCGATATTCATCCCGGTGCGCAGATCGGCCCTTCCTTCTTCATTGATCACGGAACAGGCGTCGTGATCGGCGAAACGACGGTCATTCACAACAATGTCAAAATCTACCAAGGTGTAACGCTGGGGGCCTTAAGCTTCCCCAAGGACGAAACCGGAGCCATTATCCGCGGCACCAAACGTCATCCGACGATTGAATCCGGAGTCGTCATCTATGCCAACGCCACCATTTTGGGCGGCGATACGGTCATTGGGGCCGGCTCGGTGATCGGGGCGAGTGCCTCGATCAGCAAGAGCGTTCAGGCGAACACGATGGTGACCGTGGAGAAGCCGACTTTGCGATTCCGCGAAGCGTCTTGAATGGCGTAGCCCGACTCTCTGAGTCGGGTGTCTTGACGACGAGCTAATACCCGACTCAGAGAGTCGGGCTACGGCGAATCAGGTCTTAGACTCCCGTTCCGCGCTCACTCTCGTCTATAATGGCGCTTTCCAAGCTCCTTGCGGCGTAGGCTTTCCGTACTTCGCCGTGCTACTCATAGATTGACTCCCACATGGACGCTCCGACGAATCGATACGTCGTGCGATATGGCATTGCGCGCCAGGTCGCCGAGTTTTCGGCTAAGTTCTCCGTCGCCATCAATCGCAGCACGCAGGTGATTATTCGCAGCGAACGCGGTGTCGAATGGGGCGAAGTCCTCTGCCCGGCATCCGATAAGACGCGCGAGTATCTCAACTCGTCGGAAGAGATGGGCTCCATCCTCCGTGAAGCCAATGCCGAGGATTTCGATAAGCGAGAAACTCTGCGAGCCAAAGAGCGCGACGAATTCCGCGGCGGGCAGGACATGATCAACGAACGCAAGCTGCAGATGCAGTTGGTCGATGTCGAGCACCTGTTTGGTGACGAACGGCTGGTGTTTTACTATCTCGCCGAAAACCGCGTCGACTTCCGCGAGTTGGTGAAGGCGCTCGCCAAGCAGTTCCACACGCGTATCGAGATGCGGCAGATCGGTGTCCGCGATGAAGCGAAACTGCTCGCCGACTATGGCGATTGCGGCAAGCCCGTCTGCTGCAATACGCACCTCAAAGAGATGCCGCCAGTCTCCATGAAGATGGCGAAGCTGCAAAAGGCAACGCTGGACCCGACAAAGATTTCCGGCCGCTGCGGACGTCTCAAATGTTGCCTGCGGTATGAATACGATACTTACGAAGAGTATCGCCGGGAACTCCCGTCGGTTGGTACATTTGTCGTGACGAAACTAGGCCAGGGCAAGGTCATCCATCAGGAGATTCTAGCTCAGAAGCTTCTCGTGGTGTACGAGGACAATCGCCACATCATGACCGATGCCAAGGATATTCTGACGGTTGTGAATAAGAATAAGCGGGCTCCGCAACCGGAAGATAATTGACGTCGGATGACGGTTTGTGACGAATTACGTTGTGAGCGGAACGGCGCTAGCCACCGGTTCTTCGCTCCAATGACGTTCACAACCGGCGGCTAGCGCCGTGCCGCTCACCCATCACAGACCAAGGAGTGGTCGTCTTGACATCCCACGGACGGGATTCCCGAGACCAGACATCAATCAATCTTCCCGCTACGGAGATTGCTGGCTCGAACTGTGTCCGTCCGTCGCGCACTGCGTTAAACTATACGCTGCATGGCACTCTGACCGAACGTCGCCAATTGCGACTGCTATTCGACGATGACCTGAATGCGATTGCTAGACCGCATTTCAGTACATCCGCCGGTTGGGATGCCGTCGACCCCCACGCCGCAGACCGCGTTTCTGAACAGGCCACGACCCTTATGGAGACAGCTTCGACTCCACCGGCAAATTCCGCCGCCCCCGCGTGGTCGGGGCGAGTGGCCTTGCACTCGACTCCATTTGCCGCCTGTGCGGCCGAGGTCGGCAAGCTCCAAGTCGCGTTGTCCGAGCTGGAACAATCTGCCACGCTGCTGCAACTGCCGCCACTGGCCGAGCGTGAATGGTATGAGACGCTAACTCGCAAGCTCATCCCGCAGCTCAGTTCGGAACCATTCATCGTCGTAGCCGTGGTCGGCGGCACGAATATCGGTAAGAGCGTCCTGTTCAATCACCTGGCCGGCAGCCGGGTCAGTGCCACCAGTCCGCTGGCCTCGGGAACGAAGCATCCAGTCTGCCTGGTTCCCACTGGATTTACCGCGAATCACAATCTCTCCGAGATCTTTCAAGGCTTCGAGCTCGAAGAATGGACGCAATCCGAATCGGCGTTGAAGACCGATGCCTCCGACAAGCTATTTTGGAAGGAAAGCCCGTCCGTCCCATCGAACATGCTGGTTCTGGACACTCCGGACGTCGACAGCGATGCCGCAGTCAACTGGCATCGCGCCGATTGCATCCGGCACAGTGCCGACGTGCTGGTCGCCGTGCTGACTCAGCAGAAATACAACGACGCCGCCGTCAAGCAGTTCTTTCGGAAGGCAGGCGCGGAAGACAAAGCGGTCGTGGTCGTCTTCAATCAGGTGTTGCTCCCCGAGGATGAAGACTACTGGCCCCTGTGGCTGGGAACTTTCACCAAAGAGACCAGCATCACTCCTGAGATGGTCTACGTCGCCCCGAATGATCGCCGGGCCGCCGAAGCGAACAAGCTGCCATTCTACGTGCGAAGTTGGCCGCAACCGACCGCGTCTGAAGGCAAACCGGCGACGGCCGGCGGTCCGTCGAATACACCGCATGACCTGCGTGAAGACCTGTCGCAACTCCACTTCTCGTCGATCAAGTTCCGCACGATTCGCGGCTCCTTGCGGCAACTGGTCAATGAGGACTCAGGAATCCCGGCTTACTTGAACGAGATTCAAGCCCGCAGTGGCGACTTCCGTTCGGCGGCCCAACTGCTCACGAGCCGTCAATTGGCTCGAATTTCCAACTGGCCGACCATCCCGAATCGGCTGCTGGTCAACGAAATTCGCCGCTGGTGGCGCGGCCAGCGGGAAGGGTGGAGGAAATCGGTCCACGATTTCTACAACTCGCTCGGAGACGGCGTACTGAGATCGGTCCGCTGGGCTCGCGATCGCATCTCCGGGACGGAAGTCGATCCGATCGAGCAGTATCAACGGGCCGAACATGAAGTGATCCTCACCGCCATAGAGGACCTGCTGGACGGACTCAATCAACTGGCGGAACTGGGCAACGATCTATTGCGGCCCCGGATCGCGCGACTGTTGACCGGCGATCGACGTGCTGCGTTATTGGCACGCATCAACTCGGAACATAGCCAACTGCAGTTGGAAGCCGAATTGCAGGACGTCGTGGCGAATCAGATGCAGGCGTTTCGCAGTGAGAACCCGCAAGTGTTTGACCTGATCAAGCAGTTCGACAGCTTTGCCGCCGCCGCCCGGCCGGTCACGTCAGTTGCGCTGTTTCTCGTCGGAGGGGGCCCACTGGGACACGCCGCTGCGCCGGTCGCCCATAGTCTTGCGTTTGATGCCGTACTGCACATCGCTGGCGGAACAGGTGCCGTCCTGGCCGGTGAAACTGCCTTGAGTGGAACCTCTGCCGGCTTGCGAGTGGTCGAGGCCCATTTCCGCCAGTTGCATGTCGCCTTTACCACGCATCGACTGGAGTGGTTGGGGCGACAATTGAAGGACAACTTGCTGGGGACCTTGCAAGACGAACTGCAATCCGCGGCAGCGATACCGGACTCGGCCGCCTTCCAGAATGTCAGACGGGTGATCGAATCACTGCGGATCCAGATTTCGTAGACGGCGTATCGTGGGACGGGTCTCCAGGCCCGTCCGTCCCATCTGAACGGCGCCAATCCAAGGACTGACGGGCCTGGAGACCCGTCCCACGGAATCACCATGTGGAACCGCATCTGGCAGCAGACAATGGGAAGTGACATCCCATCCAGAGACCGGGGCGAATGGCTCCGCTGGCTGCTCGTGACATTCTCATTTGGGCTGCTGATCGCAACTCGTCCATTGTGGATGAACTCCGGAAAATTTCCACAGGTCCCCTGGTTCGCGTGGGGCTGCGCGGTCCCCCGCTTTGTCGACCTGTGCCTGCTGTTGCTGGTGACAGGCTCATTGATCGGCATAAGTTGCGCGTCATCGGAATCGCGCGCCGGTCGACTCAGTCTATGGATTTTCGCCACCGCTTTGACCGGATTGATGCTGCTCGATCAGCATCGTACTCAGCCGTGGGCTTATCAATTCGTGTTGATCGCAATCGTCCTGGCGACCGCTCCCCAGCGTCTGGCCATCCCTTTGTTGCGTTTGCTGACGATTACCCTTTATCTACATTCTGCCATCTCGAAATGCGATTACTCGTTCTGCACGGGCCTGGGCCGCGGCTTCCTGGTGGAACTCGCCAATATGGCATTTGGTCGGCCGCCAGCGGGGGCTCTTCCTTGGGCGACTGGTGGCTGGCCGCTGCTGTTTCCGCTGGGAGAATTAGTGATCGCCGTCGGGCTGATCTGGCCAGTTTCACGACGTTACGCAGTCTGGGCTGCTGCAGGAATGCATCTCCTGCTAATGGTCGTGCTGGGGCCCTGGGGCCTGGGGCATTCAGCCGGTGTCTTGATCTGGAATGGCTTCTTCGTCGCGCAGAATTGTATTCTGTTTGGCAGAGCACGACTTCTCGTGAACCCATTGGCAGCAGAATCTGCTACCTTGCCGCGGCCATGGCCAAGTCAATGGATCGCCATTCTGGTCATTGGCTGGGCAGCATTGTGGCCGTTTCTTGAGCCGTGGGGAGGGTGTGATGTTTGGCCAGCGTGGGGTTTATATGCTCAACACGGCGAACAGCTGACGATCCAGATCTCTGACCGCGGGCTGGAGCGGCTACCGATCCCCTGGAAAGATTTGGCGACGCGGGTGCTCGGGGCGACTGAGGAATCTTGGGAATGGCAACTCCGTCTCCAGGCAGAATCATTGAAGGTAGTCTCGGCTCCGTTATATCCCCAGAATCGATTTCAACTGGGGGTGATCCTGGGTCTGGCCAGAGATGCTGGGATCCAATCGAATGATGTCTCTGCGATGTGGTTTTTTCCAGCCGATCGTTGGACTGGAGAGCGACGAAGCCAGCGTCTCAGTTCATTAAAAGAGATTGAAGGCGCGGCGGATCGTTGCTGGTTCAACGCGCATCCACGAAACTAACGGTGGCCGTAGGAGAGGCATCCTGCCTGCGATTCCTTGTCGCAAGTGGACAGGCAGGCTGCCTATCCTACGATTTGAGGGACAACATGAAAGACTGGCTTCCATTCCTGTTCGTCGGTGGCGCCGTTTCAATTGCTGTGTTGATCTGGCTTGCGGGCGTCCGCGCAGCTCACCGCCGGCGCCAGGCTTTGGCGCAGTTGGCGGAATCGCTTGGATTCACATTCACCCCCAAGGCCGGTTCCAATCTCGGATCCGGTATGCCGACATTCACCTTGTTCCAGGCCGGGCGGAATCGGCAAGTCGAGAATCTGCTCGCGGGGTCGACAGAGTCCACCGACGTTATGATTTTCGACTGGCAATACATCACCGGCAGCGGCAAAAGTTCTCAAACCCACATCATTACGGTGGTCGCGATTCGATCCGCAGAATTGAAGCTTCCTCTCTGGCTGTGCCGTCCCGAATCGATCTTTGACTGTATGGGACTGACCTTCGACGGTCGCGACATCAACTTCGAAGATCAACCACTCTTCTCCAAGAAATACCACCTGCACGGCAACAACGAGGCCCGTCTGCGCCGACTCTTCGATACCGATGTGTGTGGCTTTTTTGAGCAACACCCCTACTCATACGCCGAGGCCAGCGGCCAGTGGTTGATCTACTACCGCCAGGAAAGGAAGATGCCCGCGGACAAGATCCGTGAGTTTCTCGCCGATGCCTTTCGACTCCACGTGCTGCTCAAAGGCGAACCCGAAGACATGGACGATGCCGCTCGCGAATCACAGCCGGCAGTTTCTGACCAGGCCCGCGACGAGATGCCCCCCGAAGCCGAGCGACAATTTTAGCGCCGTGCGAATCGTATGTGGACGGGCCGTGAGAGGGGTGTAGTCAAGATCGCATTCTGGATCGGGCCGCGTCAAATTTGCAGTGGGAGGCACGAAACCATCGCGCATCGCCAGCAGCGTTGCCGCAAACTCCACACTGCCCGCCCCTCCCAGCAGATGGCCGATCGTCCCCTTGAGGCTGCTACAAGGAATGCCGTCTGCCGCGCTTCCCAAAACATTTCTGATCCCCAGCGTTTCGTAGCGGTCGTTGTCTCGGGTACCGGTCCCGTGGAGATTGATGTAATCCAAGTCTTGGGGGGTGCTCTCGCCTCGACGAAGAACGTCCGTGATCAGACGCGTCAGCCCGGCCGCATCAGGCGCAACTTGCGTTAAAGCGGTCGAGTCGGAGGCCATGGCACCAGCCAACCACTCGGCATAAGGCTGATGTCCGCGAGCCACGGCATGTTCCCAGCGTTCCAAGATCACCACACCAGCGCCGCTCCCCATCAAAAACCCTTGCCGGTCACGATCGAACGGACGGCAGGCCTGACTCGGATCGGTCTCCTTCACTCGAGCCAACACGCCCAGACGACGATACGACGCCCACAGGATCTCGGACAAGGAATCATCGACACTTCCCGCCAGCACCACATCACATTGCCCGTTCTGAATCAGTTGCACTCCACGGCAAATGCTCAGCAAGCCAGTCGCACAAGCCGCCACAGGAACGAGCACCGGACCGTGCAACTGGTAGTCAGACGCCAGACACAGGGCAGGGGAGTTCGACCACCCGGCACGCCACAGCTCCCGTTGCACATCAGCTTCGGCTGGCTGGCGAAGCAACTGCTGCCAAGCACCAAGGCTCCCCTTACTGGTGCCGACGACGACTCCGGTCCGCTCGCGATCCAGGTCCCTCAGCAGGATGTCCGCATCCTCGAGTGCCTCATTCGCCGCAGAGCGGGCCATGGCATCCATCGAGAAGGCGAAGCTACGATCTGCACCGGCGGAAAGGATAGCGGGTGCCCCGGCGAGTTGCGTGCGATGGATGTCACAATCACGAGCTTGGTGCTCATCAGGGGTCAGCCAGCGAATGGCACTCTGTCCGGTCAGCATCCCGCGCCAACTGGTTTCGCGGTCCGCTCCGCACGGGGTGACCATTCCGATTCCCGAAATCGCCACTCGCATTCGGGATTCAGACGCAGCAGACAACATGAAATCTTCAGGGCTGATCGTAGCCAATTTTCGGGAGGGCGAGGCTGGCGAAAATTGGGTATTGACTGGGTTTAATGTTCTTCCGATTTTTGTTGCACTGCGATCGCTGTTTCTCAGCCCCAATGGGGCGAACTAGGCCAGCCCAGGGCATCGCCCTGGGTCAGCTCGCAATAGGATTCAAAGCCCTGAAGGGGCGTACTAGCATAGGCCGAGTACGCCCCTTCAGGGCTCCTATTCAATAGCTTCAACTGCAACCCAGGGCGATGCCCTGGGCTGGCCTAGTTTGCCCCGTTGGGGCTGAGGAGGACGCTAGTTCGCGAAACAAAACTGGCGAAAATGCCTGACTCCCTTTTGGCTGTCTAGACTCAATTTGCGCGATCCCCGGGGCGAAGCTACTGGATGAACTTAATAGCGTCGACTGGATCGTCCCACCACGAACAACACCAAACCGAAGAGCACGACCATGATCGCCAAATCGACGTAGTAAACCTTCGTGCCGCCGAATTGAGCCAATACCGGTTGCCCCACAGGCTGGCTGATCGTGCGGGCAAATTGCAGTCCGCTGTTCATGCAGGCGCTTTCCAAATCGAAGGGCAGTTCCACCGTGGGTCTGGTCGTCCCGGCACCGCCAACACGCACTCACGCGGCTGGCAAAGTCCGGGTTCGGTACTATATCGCTTTAACAAAACTTCTGTGCCGATTGAAAGTATGAGAGTACCAGTGTGTGAGGGTATGAGAGTCGAGAAAGTCGAATCGAATTCCGGCTGTCTTACTCCGTTACTCTCGCACCCTCATACTCTCCAACGCACTTCAAATGCGTAAACCTTAAGTGAAACCGCTCTAGTTTAGGCTACCCGCCCGCATTTGGGAATCTCTGACGTGACCGAATCTTGGCCACACGCAACGGCTATTTCTTGGCCGCACGGTGATTCTCAATCTCGATTTCCGAGATTTTTTCCAACCGCCGCAGGTGACGTCCCCCTTCGAATTCCGTCGCCAGCCAGATCTCGACCATGCGATGCACCAGACGCTCACCCAGCAAATCCGCCGACAAGCACAGCACATTCGAATTGTTGTGCAAGCGGCTCATTTCTGCTGTCAAGTCGTCATGGCACGGCGCGGCGCGGACTCCATCGAACTTGTTCGCGACAATGCACATGCCCATACCACTGCCGCAGATCAGGATTCCACGATCGACATCCGCCTGCGAGACCGCTCGGGCGACCTTCGAAGCGTAGTCGGGATAGTCCACCATCTCTCCCGACTCCGGCCCAAAATCCACACCCTGGTGCCCCATTGCGGACACCATGTTCAGGATTTTGCTTTTCACGGAAAAGCCTCTGTGATCACTCGCCACGGCAATTTTCATTTCGCGACTCTCGGTCAATTCAAATGGGCGGTCAAACCGGATGGGCGGTCAAATCAGATGAGAACAACGTCTGGTCTGGGCGCTACCAGCAATGCCACTCTCTCCATCATGATTGGCCGTCGCCAGATAGCCAATCTCAAATCTCAAAGATTAATCGCCTGCGCCGGATCAAAATCCGGTCTGCCGAGTTGCCCGTCTAATCCTTGCAATCATCCGAGCAAGCCGCCGAAACGTTTTAACGATTGGGCAAAATATTCGGCACGATCAATGACATGAAATTGGAAGGTGGAATCAGGCGACGAGTAGGTCTGCCAGAATTTGCCGCAAGTGTTGTTCCATCTCATCGGCACATTTATGGTAAACCTCGACCTGGCTGCCGTAAGGATCCGAGATATCGGTCCCCTTGCGCGAGAGCAGGTGGACCCGCTCCTCGGCGTCCGGGCACTCGCGCAGAATGGCGTCACGGTGGCTGCGCGTCATGGTAAAGACACGATCTGCCTGCTGCAGCAGTCGACCGCTCAATGGCTGACTCTCGTGGCCAGTCAGATCGATCGACTTCTGTTTCAGAACTTCCACCGCGTGGGGACTCGGCCGGCCCCCCGGCATGGCTGAGATCCCGGCTGAGGCGACGATGAAGCCACGTTCGCCAAGTTCTTCATCAGTACAGCCCAGGTTTTCGGCGAGCATCCGGCGAAAGATTCCTTCGGCCATAGGACTGCGGCAGGTATTTCCCGTGCAGACGAACAAGATGTAATGACTGGCCAAGTGCTTGATAGTCCTTTCTGTCACGACCCCTTCGTGCAACAACTCCCACTGTTCGCCACGGACGCGAACCAGGCTGGACGAGGCTCCGTAACGGCAATTGCCATCATCGATCACGAAGGAGATCGCTCCGTTCGCCCCGGGCAACCAATCCGGCAGGGCACCCCCGTGCCCGTTCCGGGCGGCATATTCGCCGAGCATCACCAATGGTCCCGGCAGCAATCTCAGGATCCCCTGAACAACATCATGTGCCGGAGAACGCAGAATCACAAGTCCATCTGGAGCCGCCAGTTGTCGCGTGGACTCCGGCAGGACCGAGGACAACCCCCGGACCGTCGGAGAAACGGCAAACTCAAATGAAATGGGACCAGGCCAGCAACGTCGCAGAAACTTCCCGCCGAGTGCTCCCAGATCCGGCACATAGTCCCTCGCTCGGGCGTTTGAGCTCATCGCGAGCACGGCCGACCCCAGCTGGTGGCGTTCGCCCCAAGCTTTCAGGCGAGCTGTGGCATCCGCGTTAAGTCCATCAGCGACAATCACATAGCGAGTTTCCGTCGGTACCACGACCAAGCCGCCTTGCACCAGACGTTCCACGGCCTGCTGGATAATATCCTGAGGATCGTCGGCGTCTTGAATAGCGACAACGTCGGACATGAAACCGATTCCGAGGGCAAGCTCAATGGTGCGTTGTTAGGCAATGGAATGGAGTGCGGGCTTGTTCTTACACTCTACACATCGCACTTCGAAACGGCAAGAATGGAATTGCGGCAGAATCTGCAACATCTTACCAGAATGGTAGTTGCAATCCTGAATGACCGTCGGGAGACTTGCCGAGTTTGCCCAATCAGCGACTCAGTCGCGATAACGAATCTGACTCCAGTCCTTCGCCAGCGGAACCAGTTTTGCCAAAACATCAGGATAAGGACTAGTCGCGACGATACCCGGCAGGCGTAGCATGTCGGCTCGATCATCCACCCAGAGCTCGCTGAAGTTCACCGGCTGGCCATTGTGGGCCCAGACGGAATTACCACCGAGGATCCGGCTGATCTGCAATGACACGGGGAAGTCATAGACATTCGGCGTGTGAATCAGCGAGCCGGCAAAGTCACCGCGCGCGATCAAGTCATAGATACTGCCGGGCATGTCATCCGACACGAAGCCCTCCAGGCCAGTTTGAGTCACCAAGGCTGCCCGCGCGGGATCGTCGTTCTGAAAGCCGATCACGTAGATGCGATTCGGCCGCGGATTCTCATGCCGGATCGCAGCCGGCAGACTTCGCAAGACGTCGACTGCGGGACGGCTGGTGTCATCCGGACCGCAGACGACGGTGTTCCCGACCGCTTGCACCCAGCGTCCGCTCGGACCATCCTCCGGAATATAGACCAGCGAATAGTGCAGCGTATCCACCGACCGCAAGCTCAGCATGCAACAGTATCCGTTGCCCGTTTTATCACGATATTGCTTCGTCCCATCGATCGGATCGATGGCAATCGTGTAGGGACTTGCCGTCGAGAATATGCCGAGATCCCCGTTCTCTTCTTCGGCCTCAATCCGGCACTCACGAAAGATCGGATCGGTATCCCGCAGAGCCGCGACGATGATTTCCTGCACAGTCAGGTCGGCCAGCGTCAGGGCATCGGTCGTAGCGCTTCCGGAAGACTTTCCCCCGAGCGCAATATTAAACTGACGCAACCGCTTGGCCACCGCGCCGCACCAGCGCAGCACTGGCGGCATCTGAGTCATCAACGCATTCATGACATCGGGCAGGTGCATACAGTCACTTTCTGCAGTGGGCGGTTTCAGAGGAGCCGTTTGGTATCAGATTCAGAACAGGTTCTCAAGCGCGATCATCCCTTGTATTCCAAACAGCCAATCGGTTACGTTTCCTTCATCGCAATTTCCACCGTTCTCATCGAGCCTCCCATCGTGTTGCGTGATCCGATCGTTCAGCGTTGTCTCGACGGCTTCCAGCTTGGTTTGCCACGCGTTCCCATCTCTGGCCGCTCGGGCGAACTGCTGGGCCGCGGTACGGGAAGCTCGCTGGAGTTCCAGGAATACCGTCAATACATGCCGGGTGACGACATCCGCCATATCGACTGGTCGACGTATGCTCGTTCCGATCAATTGATGGTGCGACTCTATCGCGAAGAGATCAGCCCCAGGACACAAATCTTCGTCGATGCCAGCCGCTCGATGAACACGGGCGAGCAAGCCAAACCACTGGTCGCCCGGCAGCTCGGAGCCCTGTTCTGCCTGCTGAGCGCCCGCCTGGGAGGCCAGCCGCAATTGGTCCCCCTGAACGACGATCTGCCGTTGCGACCACTCGGTGTCGACGGCCTCGAGCAGTTCTACCAGCAACCGTTCTCGGCAAGTGCCACACTGCCGGAGTTGCTAGACAAACAGGCCTTGCCGCTGAAAGCTCAAGGCCTGCGCATCGTAATCAGCGACTTTCTTTTCCCGCATGATCCCGAGGCCCTGATTCGCAAACTAGCGGCTGGTGCCAGTGTGTTGTGGGTCGTCCAGTTGTTGAATGCCTGGGAAGCCAACCCGACACCACTTGGCGGCCGGCGATTGGTTGATATCGAAGTGGGCAGCGAACTCGATCTGCAGATTGATCAACGGACGATTCAAGTCTATCTCAATCGCCTGAACGCCCTGCAAACAGAGCTGCAGCGACAGTGCCGACGCGCCCACGCCACGTTCGTCACACTCTCGGCAGACAGTGGGCTGGAAACTCTCTGCCGCGGCGAGCTCTCTGCCGCAGGAGTATTGCGGGCCGCGTGATGTCGCCAGGTTGCCGCAGGTCTTCGTAGGCGAGCGTCCGGCGTAAGCCGGATGGTTGTTTGCGACGCAGCAGAACCCTGTGGGCACAACAAAACATTAGGCAGGTGAGCCGGGTGCCGTAAGGCCCCGGACCGAGAGTTGGCTCGCATGCCGAATTGTCCGGGGCCTCACGGCACCCGGCTCACCTGGTCGCTCGTGGGAGTGTGACCGTGGACTTGCTTGCGACTCGCAAACAACCATCCGGCTCACGCCGGACGCTCGCCTACAAAGAACAACACCGCCCGGCTGCCAGAAGGAAGCCGGGCGGTGAATGTAATCTTCAATCAGATCCGTCTTACTTAGCAGGCGCCGCCACCGCAGCTTGCTGCGTGGCCACTGGTTTCGCCGGTTCGAACGTGGTGATCGGAGCCGCCGTCACGGCGTTCCAGACCCGCACGATCCCGTCCTCACCACCCGCGACAATCACCTTCTCATCGTAGCTGGCGGCCACGGAGTAGGCATAATCAGTCCCGGCTGGGAAGTTGCGGAAGTTGCTGCCGTTGTCGGCCTGGTGGTAACGCACGTTGCCGTCGCCGCCGCAACTGATGATATTCGCACTGCGGCCCACCCACTGGATCGAGGTCACCTGCTTGGTGTAGCCCGGGATCGTCCGCTGTTGCTCGCCTGTCTCGACGCTCCACACCTTGATGGCGTTGTCGGCACCGGCACTCACAATCACGGTTTGATCGGGCTTCCAAGTCACGTCCAGGACGTGATGCGTATGGCCTTCGAATGACTTCACATGCTTCCCGGTGGCGACTTCGAAGATTTTTACGAATTTGTCAGCGGCACCCGAGAGGATGTACTGACCATCTCGCGAGAACTCGACGCCGAACACCGTATCGCTATGAGCATCCACGATGTTCTTCACCAGGGCCATCGTTGTGGCGTCCCAGATCATCAATTCACCGCTGCGTGACGGATCGCCGCCACCTGCAGCCAGCAGCTTGCCGTCGTCACTGAAGTCGAGAGCCAGCACACGATTCACGAACGGTGAAGGTCGCAGATCGAGAGGAGCATCAGCCTTCGGACCCAACTGACCGGCCAAAGTCCAAGTCGGATTGAGCGACCAGACTTTGACCGTTTGATCGGCCGATCCCGACACCACACTGCCATCGGCAGCGATCGCCAGAGCCGTGATCGGACCCGTGTGACCGACAAACAGATCCAACGCCCCACCGTCGGTGGTGTTAAAAGTGTGAACCATGTTGTCATCGCCGGCCGCGGCCAGCAACTTGCCGTCCGCCGAGTAGGCCAATGTGCGCCATGGCTTTTCAGTGGCAGTGGCGGCCACTTGACCGGCCTTCAAGTCGACATCACCCTTCATCTGCTTGGCAATCGCCATTTCCGAAGCGGTCTTGGACTTGGCCAGCACGTCGGTCTGTTCCTTCACAGCCTTGTCCGCGAGATCCGCAGACTTATCGGCCGCGACCTTCGCATCTTGCACCAGCTTCAACGCAGCATTGGCATCGGCCAGAACCTTATCGGCATCAGCCTTCGCCTTTTGCAGAGCAGCATCGTCCTTCTTGTCGTCCAATGCCTTCTGGGCAGCAGCGACTTTCTCAGTCGCTTCTTTCACCTTGGCTTCGGCGGGAGCGATCGGCTCAACAGCTTTGACCTTCGCTTCAGCAGCTTTCTTCGCGGCTTCAGTCCGGGTCGTCAATTCCGTTTCGTTCGCCTTGATCAGGTTGGCCGTGTTGGTCACGTTGGCCTTGTTCTCAGTATCGTCAGCCGTCAGCTTGGCGACGAGACGTTGAGCTCGCAGATCACCCTTGATCTCACCCATCACCGCACCATTAGCGGCATTCCACAACCGAGTCAGGTTGTTTGCACCCGAAGCGGCGATCTGTTGACCGTCAGGGCGAATGGCAACCGATGTCACCGGACCACCCAGGTCAAACGCTCGCACCATCTGAGCATTGGTGATGTTCCAAATCCGAGCGGAGTTGTCTTCGCTGCCCGACAGAATCTGTCCGTTGGGCGGCATAAAGAACGCCAGCGAAGTCACCGGCTTGGCGTGGCCCGGAATCTGAATTCCGCTGACCAGGCTCCATTGCTTGACACTCTTGTCGGCACCGGCCGAGACGATCAACTTTTCTTGCTCACCGGTCGCGGCGAGCGTTTCAATTGCACCCGCATGTTCGGTGAAGGCCTGAGCCACCAGACCCGTCATGATGTTAAAGACGAGAACCTGATTGTTGACCGCGCCACCCACAACCTGTTGGCCGACAGCGGCGAATGTCACGCTGCGGACCGGCGCTTCAAATCCGGCGAACACCGGCTTGGGACCAGCGCCGCCATTTCCGGCATTCCAGACCTTGATGGTCTTATCTTCACCGCCCGATGCCAACCAGGCACCGTCGATGCTTTGATCGATGTCATACACCGGAGCCCCATGATTGGCTGCAAACTGCTGCTGACCATTGGCCACCGCATAGCGGCGAATCGTCCCGTCTTCAGAACTGGTGAAGACCGCATCGCCACCCTTGTTGAACAACGTGTCGGTGATGGCTTTCATGTGACCGGCCAACGTCCGTTCGATGTGCGTCGTCACAGCGACGATCGCCTTGTCATTCTGCCCGATCACCAGCGCGTTCGGCACATTGCCAGCAAACTGAGCGAACGCGACACCCGCCGCGATCGGCATCTTCTCGAGCAATTCACCCGTTGCCACATCCCACACCACGGCGACATTGTCGGCCCCGGTTGAAACGAGGCGAGTGTTTTCGGCACTGAAGGCAACTGTCTTAGCAGCAGCCGCGTGGCCAGTCAGCGTAAACAAGACTGCTCCGTCGGCGGCGTTGTACAACTTAATATTGGCGTCAGCACCAGTTGCCGCCAGCTTGTTTCCATCGCGAGTCAACGCGAAGGAAGTCACCGGTTGACCATGAGTAATGGCTCGGACCTGAGCTCCGTCAGCCGGATTCCAGAACCGGATGGTTCCATCAGCCGAACCCGACACGACTTGACCATTCGGGTGAATCACCGTCGTACTGATGGCTCCGGTGTGTCCCGCGAAGTTCTTCTGTTCGGCGCCGTCCGCAGCATTCAACAACTTCAACGTGTTGTCCGCAGCACCCGATGCAATCTGCTGACCATTCGGATGGAACGCTACTGCCGTCACCGTATTGGTGTGGCCGGCGTACTTGGCGACTTCCTTCGCATCAGCGATGGTCCAGATACGGGTCGTCTTATCGGCAGAACCAGAGACGATACGAGCACCATCCGGGCTGAATGCCAGGGCACTGATCGGACCTTCGTGGCCCACCAGAGTTTGGCTCACGCCACCCGGAATATCACGAATCTGAATTGCTGGCTTGCCACCGACAACGGCAGCGGTCGCCAGTTTCTTACCATCAACGCTGACCGCGGCCACTGTCGCCGGTTGGCCATTATCGCCAGCGAGCGGTTGACCGACGGGAACGTCCAACTTCCAGATGGCCAGCTTGCCATCGATCGTGCCGGAGACGGCCTGATTCCCATTCGGATGCAAGCCAACTGCAGTGACCGCTTCACCATTGCCTTGCAGCAAGGCAACTGGCATCCCTGTGGCGACGTCCCAAATACGAACCGACTTGTCAGCACCACCGGTGATCAAGCGAGCCGAATTCGCACTGAATCCCACACTGGTTACGGCTCCCACATGGCCAGCAAAACTCTTCACGGCCGCGCTGGTCGCCAGATCAATCAAATCCACCTTACCTTCAGCGGTCGGAACAGCCAGGAACTTTTTATCGGGGCTGATTTCCATCGCGACCACGGGAATCGCGGTGGCTCCGATTTGCTTGGTCGGAGCAGCGGGTACGGTCCAGACGCGGATCAGATTGTCGGCACCACCGGAGATGATCTGCGTGCTGTCCTGATTCAAGGTCAGCGAAGTCACCGGGGCAGGGGTATCGATCCGAGCCAGCACGGCACCATCGACTGGATTCCAGACCCGGATCGACTTATCCGTCGAACCACTGACGAGCTTGGTATTGTCGGCGGTGAACTTCAAGCTGCTGACGGGACCCGTATGGCCAGCCAATACCTTACCGGGCTTGCCATCGGTCAGATTGAACAAGCGAATGTTGTTATCAGCACCACCCGCAGCCATCCACTTACCATCGGCAGTGACGGCGACAACTGGCACAGCGGCCCCGGCAGCGATATCAAAGCGTTTCACATTCTCGGGCCGCTTCCACAGCTTCACGGCGCGGAAATCACCCGAAGCCAGTGTCAGGCCATCAGGGCTGAAGGCCAACGCATGGACGAAGTCGCGATGCGCGGCGTTTTCGGTATAGAGAGGCTTGCCATTCTGTTGAATGGTGCGGAGATTCGGATCGGCCAACTGAGCGACCTGTTGGCCGGTCGGCACGCTGTAGATCACGATCTGGTTGGCGCGGCCCACGGCGACATACTGGCCGTCGTTGGTAATCGCTACCGAGTACACAGCCTTCGCGGTCGCGGGAATGGCCTGCCAGGCAATTTCCACGCCTTCACCGGCGGCACTGGCGTTGGCACCTTCGAGAATCCACTGGCGGAGGATGCCAGCCTGCAATGGCGTCAATGCGGCGGCTTCAACCTTGTTCGGCAGCGGCGGCATCGCCGGCCCCTTGGCCCGCGTCACCATCAAGTAGAGGAGACTCTTGTCGGGATCCTTGGCGACAACTGAGGGCCCGCGTTTGCCGCCCTTCATGATGTTGGCCACATCTTCCAGGTTGAGATTGTTCTCTTTAATCGCCAAGTTGTGACAGGCGATACAGTTCGCGTCGAGAATCGGGAAGACATCCTTCTCGAAGTCGACGGGGCGGCCGAGATTTACGGCTGCCGGAACAATCACATTACCAGCGGGCTTCGCGGCTTCTTGAGCGTAAGCGGCGCTCACACCCCAGAGACATAACCCCAATCCCATCGCAAATCGTCGCATATCCGACTCCTGTATTTGTCGTTGCCCGGGCAGCGCGCCTGGGCGGTGTTTCCTGGTGATGGTGTGGTGAGCGGCTTTGGGGCCGCTGTCGGTATTATGGCTGATGAAAATGAGGTCTGGCTATTCCAGCTTACCTCAGACGTTCCATTTGGCTTTGATTTTCGGGTCGGGTGCCACTGGTCGAGCCAGCGGCACCCGAATTCCTGATATTGGCAAAGCGGTGGTCTATGGGCGGGTTTCTTGTAGGCGGGTCATTTGGAGATCGTAATGGCCAGCGGTTGATCAACGGCGGCTTTGCCATTGAATTCCGCAGTTGCATGGACGACCAGATTCGCGAGTGCTCCTTCCGTGGCATCAGCCGCAGCCTGGATCACCAGCACACCTTCATTTTTATCTTCGGGAACTGTCACGGCCGCGGCACTCAAACCGACCACGCCCGGCGGCAGTGGGAATGAGAGTTCGATCGGCCCTTTAAAGCCGTTCACGCGAGCGACAGTGACTTTCACTTCCAACTTCTCGCCCCGTTTCAACGCACCGTTGTTCGGTGCAGCCACAGCCAGCGTTGTGGGAGCCGGTTTGACCGTCACGACCAGCGGGGCTGAAGGCGAAAAGACGACGATGTTATTCGGCTTGGCAGCCGTTTCGGTATCGGTTGCCTTCTTGTCCGCAGCGGCCTTGGCAGCGGTCACGGCCGCCAATTTCGCGGTGACTTCCACGAGCAACTTATCAGCAGCCACCTTCTCGTCAGCTGCCTTCTTCGCCAGTTCCGCAGTATCGACCGCGGCTTTGTCGGTGATCACTTTCGCGTCAGCAGCCTTCTTGGCCGCCTCAGTCGTGTCGACCGCGGCTTTGTCGGTGATCACTTTCGCATCGACAGCCTTCTTGGCCGCGGCTGCAGCGTCCGCGGAGACCTTGTCAGCAGCAGCAAGTGCCGCCTTCAGATCTTGATTGAGAGCGTCTTTATCGGAAGCTTCCTTGGCCTTGACAGCCGCAGCGGCCGCGGTCTTGGCCGCTGCATCGGTATCCACTGCCAGCTTGTCCGCAACAACTTTGTCTGCGGCAGCCTTGGTGGCAGCAGCAGTAGTGTCGGTGGCCAGCTTGTCAGCGGCCGTCTTGGCATCCAAAGCGGTCTTGGCGACCGCCGCCGTGTCGACCATCTTCTTGTCGGCCGCGGCCTTGTCGTCAGTCGTCTTCTTATTCAGCGCGGTCGTCTCGACCAGCAATTTGTCGGCGGCTTCCTTCTCGACCTTGGCCAAGTCCGCTGCTTCGACATTGCGGCGATAAGGAATCGTCGCCTGACCCTTCAAGTAGATCGTATAGGTCCCCGCCGGAGCGTTGTTCTGGACAAACAAGCGAGTCAACTCGGCATCCTGGCCTTTGGCAATCGGCTTGGCTTCCATCAGGACATTCGCCGGTTGGCCCAGGAATGTTAGCGTCACCGCATCATCAAATGCGTTCCGCTTGACGAGCTTCACAGGGATCAGGATCTGGCTTCCCTGGCTCACTTCAATCTTGGCCGGAGAATCTGCCAGGACTTGATACGACGCCAATTCCGAGGCTACCGACATGATCAGGCTGCGGGTCATTCGCGAGACCGACGCGATCTGCGGGCCCCTGTTCCAAACCACAGTCCCGCCCCGTGCTTCACGCACGACGGCTTTCGGAGGCGTCCCCATCGGGGCCGTCGGATCAGTAATTTGAGCGGTCCCGACAATCTTGATCGGACCCTGCCACGGTGCGACAGCATCAGTCGAGCTGAAGACCAACGTCGTGGCATTCTGCCCGGGACCGATGCTGGCTCCCTTGCAGGTCACACCAGCCGGCATCCCTTCTGCAGTGACATCGATCACGCCGGCAAAACCGTCCTGGCGGAAGGCATAGACTTCGACGAGGACGTTATCACCCTTACGTAGCACCAGTTCCCACGGATCACCCACGGTGATTTGATCTTGAGGCTTGGGAGCCAGCGAAACGGCAGCCAGGCGGAAGTCCGGCCGCTCGGGACGAATTGCCAGACGATAAACCATCTGCGGGCCGCCACGGCTTTCGAAATAGCGGTCACGCAAGCTGACGCGATACTTGCCATCGGCCGGAGCCACAAAGCGGAAAGCGGGGTCATTCGACAGGGTGTCGAACACCAGCGGACGAACATTAGGAGCGGACTCGTCGAGAGCCGTCATGCGAGTCACAGTTTCCATCCCCTTGTCGTCAACAACGACTCGGTCGACTGTCAGGAAGGGATCAACTGTTCCACCATTGCGTTCGCCGTACACATCCAGCCAGAAGACCTGGTTGGCTTTGGCTTCAAACGTGAGATAGTCGATGTCACCGCGTGCCTGGAACTGCCCCACGAATTCGCAGGGAACAGCCACCACTTGTGACATCGGCGGTGCGTTGTTCGGTTCCACTTCTTTGACCAGCGGTCCAGAAGCGAAGTACACCATCACCGGATTGGACGTTCCGGCAGGACCTGCCAACGTGTAGGAGATACCATCGACAGTCGCTTCAGACGGTCGCAGATTCGGACCGGCCTGCTGAATCGCGGGCGTGTCAGGCAGGGTGATTTTCACCGCCAACTGTTCGAGAGGCTGCCCATTGACCTTGGCCTCACTGGGCTGTCCGCCCGGCAGATTGCGACCAAACACGACATAATCGCCCGTCGTCGCAGGCAAACCTGAGGGCGGGTAGATGTAGTCAATGTGCGGCCCCGTGTGGATGGCCAGACGATAGAAGTGATCGGCCGAACCGCCATACTGCGAGTCATACAGCTTGAGCAGGTACTCGCCGTCAGCCGGGGCCGTATAGTCGATCAGGGGCCCGTGGAACTTGTCGCGGCGAACGACCAGCAGTTTGCCGGTCGGAGAATACAATTCGAGGACGCCATCCAACTTGGAGTCAATGGCTCCGCAACTGCATTCCATCAGCACGCGTTGACCTTGCTTCAGGGCAATCTTGAACCAATCGATGTCGGTGGCGGCATTCGAGCGGCCATTGATCAGTGTATTGACTTCGGCCTTGGTGGCCGTTTCGCGGGTGTTGTTCGGCTCGATCTCTTCGACTTCTTTGCGATCGCCAACCACAAAGCTGCGCGGATTGCTGACACCGTACTTGCCCACCGAACGCACGTCATAGATACCCGGCGGAACGGCTCCGTCAGCGGTCACCGTGAACGCATTCGGAACGGGCTTCCCATCGGCCATGTTGACCTTGGGGACAGCCTTCAGACCGGGATGCGAAAAGAGCAGGGCGGTCGAGTCATCGAGATCCACGCCGTTGGCCAGCGTGACATCCACCGGCACACCCTTCTGGCAGCCGGCGGGAAAGACCGAATACAAGCGTGGTTGTGGCAATTGAGCCCAGATCGGTGTCGAACCGATCACGAGTTGAGTCAGAGCCAGCCAGCACACCGTTCTGGCTGTGCTACCACGTAAGAGACACCGCATCGTTTATCCTCCTGAGAAATCGGGAAGTCGCTAAGCGGGCCGCCAAGGTCGTCATTAACGACCGGCCAGGCCAGTGTGCCAAGCATGAATCAGCGTCGAACGGGCTGGGTCGGCCCCACTTCTCCACGAATCAATACTTTTGGATTCTTCCAGACACCCCGGCCATTGTCACTGCGACATTCACTGCTCACCAATAAAACAGGCGCCGAGAGGTCTCACGGCGCCTGTTGTATCAATCAATAGGGTTTGTTGAATCCGACCATCTCGTCGTCGTGATCACCGCATTTTGTAGGTGCTGCGCCATAACTCAGATTAATGGATTCACGGTTCAGTTCAATGCCAGATCAATGATTAAACAGGAACTCTTTCGTGTTAATCAAAGCCCAGATGATGTCCTCATAGGCCAGCTTCTTATTGGCTTCATTCTTCGTGATGTGTGCCAGGGCGATGTTCAATTCGTCCGAGCCCGGTTCACGCGAATAAACCCAGCGATAGAGTTCCTTGATCTTGTCGGAGTCCGCACGTTCTTTCTCATTGGAGAGCAAAGTCGCACGACCGGTGCCGCTGGAGATCTTGTTCTGGACTTCGCTGCTGTTCAACAAGTGCAGGCTCTGAGCCAGATTGGCTTCCTGTGACCGCTCGCATTCGCAAGCCGTGTCACCCTGCGGTTGACCGAACACCTTCAAGAAGTAGGGGCCGATCGACGGATCCGCCAACTGCACGGCCTTGGTCCCCGCGGGCAGGCCCGAGAAGTTTTCCGAGGTCGCAGTCACTTGGTGCAAGGCATCGTACAGAGTCTCGGCCTTCAAACGCTTCGGATAGTAGCGTGAGAAATTCTGCTTGTCCTTGAGGTTGTATTCGTTCGGCAGCGAGCTCAATTGGTAGGTGCTCGACTTGCAGATCGTACGAACCAGATCCTTCATGTCGAATCCACTGGCGATGAAGTGCTGAGCCAGGGCCTTCAGCAATTCCGGGTTGGCCGGGGGATTCGTTTCTCGCATGTCATCTTCGGGTTCGACAATACCGCGATCGAAGAAGTGCTTCCAGTAGCGATTGACCAGGGCATGAGCGAAGAACGGGTTGTTCTTGTCAGCCATCCAGTCGACCAGGAAGTGCCGCGGATCGCGGTCCTGAGCGATGTCCATCGGAGTCGTTCCCAAACCGGTCGGCTTGAGATCCTTACCACTGCGCGGGTTCTTGGCCGAAGCCAGACCATCATTGTGGAAGACCTTCTTGTCACGAGCGGCATTGACGCCCGAAGAATTCTTCACACCGACGCGACTGAAGAAGGCACTCAAACCGTAGTAGTCATCCTGGCTCCACCGTTCGAACGGGTGGTGATGGCAACGGGCACATTGAATTCGCAAGCCCATAAACAGCTGAGCCGTATCTTCGACTTGCTCATTCACTTGAGTGACTTCGCGATACCAGATGACAGCGGGGTTGAATTCCGGATCACCGGAAGCGGTCAACACGTCGCGGACGAACTGGTCATATGGCTTGTTTTCGTAGATGCTCTGGCGAATCCACTGATGGAAACCCAAAGTCCCTTCCAGATCACCAGCTCCGCGTTTCTTATTTCGCAGCACCAGATTCCACTTGTTGGCGAACAGGTCAGCGTATTCTTCTGAATCGACCAGTTGATCGATGACCTTGTCACGCTTGGCCGGATCAGTGTTGGCGATGAACTCGCGATCTTCTTGTTCCGTCGGCAGCTTGCCGGTGATGTCAATGTAGACGCGACGCAGGAACGTACCGTCATCACACAAGGCAGACGGCGGAATTCCCAGGAGAGTCAGCTTGCTGAAGACGGCTTCATCAATAAAATTCTTCTTCGCGGGGATGTCCTTCATCGGGGCACCCAGCGGAATCGTCGAGCGGAACACTGACACCTGGCCCTGATAGCGGGCCATGATCGCGACTTCGCCAGCGAGGTCGAGAGTCTTGACCATGGCGGTCGGGGTGACTTCAGCCATTTCGGTATCGTTGGGCTCGTAGAGAGCCATCCGGGTTACGTCTTCAGTCGTCCCATTACTGTAGGTCGCCATGACGGTGATCTGCTGATTGGCGCCGCGATCCATGACGCGACCTTCGGGCAGGCACTTGATGCCAGTCACGACGGGATCTTCAGGAGTGCCATACGGCATGCCTTGTTCAATCCAACGAGCGATAAGGCGATATTCGTAGGTGTTCGTGTCCATGCGCTTGCCGCCACCATGGGGCGACTTGCCAATGGGCTTGGTCAGCAACAGGCTCTGACCGGGCGATGACGGGAACAACCGGCGGCCGCGACCTTCCTTGACGAGGAACTCAAAGTCTTCGTCAGGGTAGAAGCCAAGCAAGCTCAATTTAAATCCGTTCTGACCGCTGGCCTTGCCGTGGCAACCGCCACTGTTGCAACCCAGCTTCGTGAAGATCGGAACGATCTGATTCTTGAAGTTGATTTGAATGTCGTTTTTGAATCCGGTGACGGTTGTCGTGACCACGGAATCCAAGCCAGCATCATTGCGGGCGTGAATCGTCACCGTCCCGTCAGCGATGGGGGTCACCATGCCTGTGGCGTCGATTTCGACGATGCCAGCGGGCTCGGCCGTGTACTTCGCGGCAGCGGTGATATCACGCAGTTGACCGGACGAGTAAACGCCGGTCACATAGAGTTGCTGGCGAGCATCTCGTCCGCGGATGGCGAAACCCTTGCCATCCAGGTTCGGCTCGATCCGCAATGATTGCAGAGTGCCGGGGTCGCCAAGTCCTTTGGCCTTCACCGCTTCTTCGGCAGACGCCGAGGGGAGGCCGCTGAACGAAATACCAACCGCGACACAAGTCATCCATCCAATGTGACTGAGACGGTTCATCGATGTCTCCCGAGGTCTTCTGGGGGTAGGGCGACTGCCTGCTGTGATTGAGCTCTCCGGTTGATCGGTCGTACTGGTTAATGTCGTACGGGCCGCTTCAATTCGGACTCAACAACTCCAACTGGCAGCGTACACTTTGAGGCACTTACTTACGGGGCGTGTTCCGGTTTGTCGTTGGCCAAACTTTGGGTCAAACGTGGCGGTCAACGGCAAAGGCGGGAAGAGTTCATCAATTCATTATATTGACAAACTCCTATTCGAGGCCAGCGCCATCCATCGAATTATGAGATTTTACTCAAACTCGATAATCGACAGTTGCGCTATCGCCAACATATCAGCATTCGTCACTATGTCAACCCAAGTCCACATTTCTTACCAAGTTTCCTCAAGATCGAAAAACTTGGCCGCACCCCAAGAATGCGTAAGTGACGAACAATCGACGCAACCGCAGTGGTCGGGGAGAAAGGATTCCCGATCGCCAAAGAATGGACTTGCCGCGCAGCAAAACGTAGGTTTCGGCGACGCTGATTTCCGTCGTTTATGTCCCTTCAGTCCTTTTCGTCCCTTTATTTTTTACAAAGGGACATAAACGACATCAGCGACCGGCAACGCAAACCCCACCGATCATTCGTCGGCGTTGTTGCATTCGCGAATCTTCACGAGCGTGACGCAGTTGCCAAGCGAGTTGTACTCGATGACATTCATGAATGCGCGCATCAGCATGATGCCGCGGCCGCCTGGACGATCCAGATTCTCGTCGTCGGTCGGATCTTCGACCTCGGTCGGATCGAACCCGGGCCCTTCGTCTTCGATCACGATCTTGACTTGCTCGTGCGAGACTTCACAGTTGATCCGAACTTGCTTGTCGGGATCCATGCCATTGCCATGCTTGATGGCATTCACCAAGGCCTCTTCGAGTGCCAGGCGCACACCGAACACATCGCGCGGGGGATATTCCAGATTTTCCAGGACCGTCAAAATGCGTTCCTGGACAGCGTGTCCAGCTTCCGTATCGCTCGGAATTCGCACCTCGAACTGATCATTCAGGGCCATAGTGATGTGACCAGCTTACTTCTGGGAGCGACGTCCAGAACCATTCCAACCGCCTCCACGCATGACTATAGATCACGGAGGCAGTCAGTAAAACGTCGTTAGTGAGGCGATTCCGTTGGGATAATGAATTGCTCCAGGACCTGCCCGCCCTTGTCGACTCGACCGATCGCTAACACCATTATACCGCAATCGACTCAGGGGTGAGACCTAAAGATTCACCGAACTCGGCGTGTGCAAGAGTAGAACCTCTGAGATTCACTCGCCGAATCCGGCACTCCATCCGACACTGCACACAACGGTCGACCCACCGCAGAGAGCAGCCAGAGATTACATGCCTTCCAAAGCCTTCTCTTGATTTTCCTTGATGTCGAACAGCTTGTTCAGACGCGTAATGGCGAACACTTCATAAATGTCCGGGCGGATGTTGCACAACCGCAACTTCCCTTTGGCCGCCTTGACCTTCTTGTCCAAGGTGATCAGCTTGCCCAACGCAGCACTGGACAAGTACTCGACGTTCACAAAGTCGAGCACGATTTTTTTGCGACCATCGGTGTCGACCATGCCAAACAGCTGGTTTCCGATGATCTGAATGTTGCCTTCGTCGAGAATCTTCTTATCGACGAACTTGGCAACAGTCACGTCATTGACTTCTTCGATATCCAAACGGCGTTGACCGGCTGACATTGGGATCTCATCCTTATCTAAACAATGGCCCCCGCGTCGGCCGAGAAGTCAGCCTCTTGAACTGCTCGCGCTCGCGGTGAATTGTTGTAATGGCAGTGGTGACTGTTGAAATCTCCCAACGCGGTGATTCGGAAACGAATTCCCCACGTCGAATCTTCCAGATCGCTGCCACTGCTTTGGATCATGGCCCTTGAATTGCTCTCTGTCAAGCGAGAATCAGTGCGGAACAGCTTTCCGAAGGTCCAATTTCAGGAGAACTTGCGCAGTTTCGTCATAGGGACACTAAGTGCTTTCAATCCACGTTGCGGATCGAGTTGATTAACAGCCTGACGGGAAATGAACGTCGAATCCGTGTCGCCCCGGTTATATCGATTGTAGTAGCCGCGGCCATCCACATCCGAACGCCAGCCCATAATTATGGGTGGCAGAATGGTCAAAATCTCCGCAACATCTGACGCCGACACGTTCCGCCTGATTTGTCTGAGACACTTATTACCTCGTCAATTTCGATCCCCAGACTTCATCTTGTCAGATCCAACTCGCCACCGAATCTTTGGCGGTGCGGTCTCTTTTGGGGTCTCAATTCGACTGCATGGGTGTCGCCATTGGTTGGTTGGATACTCGATTCACTGGAAAATGCGTA
>JAKFVC010000216.1 GCA_021732415.1 Planctomycetaceae bacterium | reverse complement strand
TGGTTCGACATTGGTATGAATTTTAAGAGCATTCAGGTCGATAGTGGCAGCGAATGGTGTGCTGGTCGTCTCAAGACTGTAATCAAACTGGAATTGTTGTCCGTCAGGTCTCCCCAAAAACCGTCAGATCATTGCTGCGATTGAGAATTGATCATGGCCAGAATGGCGGACTTGAGTGGACCGGGCAGCGTCGGCCAGGCGGCTGTCACCCGTTCCAAACCTGGGACATTAAACAGAGGTTCGGAATGGGCTGGCATGTCATCCAGATTCAACGACTCGCAACCATTCGTGCAACCAGAACTCGCGGTAAGCCCTAAGTCTTTACCTGAATTACTAGTTATGGTAGATTGTCGACGGTCTTCGGAACCGTAGGTTGGGGGTTCGACTCCCTCTTGGTGCATTTTCTTAATTCGTGACTCGCCCCTGCTATCGGGCGTTTGTCCGGATCTGGCGGCATCAATTTCTTGACGATGTCGTGGCCAACTGCTACCGTGGACCTTGCGTAGCCACCAATTGCCCCCTCTGCGAGGATTCTGCAATGTCTCGTGCCTCGATGGGTTTATTTCTGCTGGTCGCACTCGGCTTTTCTCTGACTGCAACGTTCGCTGCCGACGTGAGTGAGATCGACAAGCGTGTGCAGACGGCGCGGCAGGTTTATGAGGCTGAGAACGAAGCCATTATCCGCGATATCTTCAAGCAGATCGACGCCAAGGAAGCGGCCGAACGCGCTCGCCCGAAGCCCGATCTGGAACGTATCAAGGCCATCAAGGCCGAGCGTGAAGAATTAGAACAGGACGGGAAGATTCCCAACTCGGCGTCGACCAAGCTCAAGTCACGAATCAAGAAAAACAACAGCACGTTTGCGAGCGCACTCTCAGCCGCTCAGACTGAATACTTAAAGGCCAAGAACGACGAGCAGGCGGAGGTGCTCGCGGCGGAACTTGAGACACTGAAGACCGCCGGGCTCAAGATGCCGGAAAAACCGGAATCGCCTGATAGTAAACCGGTCGCGGATAAACCCGCTGCAGATAAACCGGCTGCAGACAAGCCGGCCTCAGATCAGCCGGCCAAGAGCAAGGTCGCGGGAATCAAAAAGGCCTCGCCAGAGATCAAGGTAAAAGCCTGGCCCAAGAATGCTCCGCCGTTCGCCAAGGCTCCCTTCGATTCCGCACAGGCCCAGCAGGCTCAGGCTGCGTGGGCGAAGTACCTGAAGGTGAGTGTCGACTACACGAACAAGCTCGGCATGAAGTTCCGGTTGATTCCTCCGGGTGAATTCGTCATGGGCAGTTCACCTGCAGAGATTGAAGAGGCCGTGAAGTCATTCGGCGAAGATCAGGCGTTAAAGGCTTCCGCACTGTCCGAGGGCCCGCAGCATCGGGTTGTACTGACGTATCCCATTTACTTAAGCACTCACGAAGTCACGCAAGCCGAATATCAGCAAGTGATGGGGAAGAACCCTGCGAGCTTTACTTCCACGGGTTCCAACAAACAACTTGTGATGGGAGTCGACACTTCTGCCTATCCGGTCGACACAGTCAGTTGGCATGATGCAGCCGAATTTTGTTCGCGGTTAAGTTTGGTCGCGAACCTTTCACCTGTCTATGACGTTCAAGGCGACAACTCGTCGCTATTGAATGGCAATGGCTACCGGTTGCCGAGCGAAGCGGAGTGGGAGTTCGCAACCCGCGCTGGTACCACCTCGAAGTTTTGGAATGGTGACGAGCTCAAGACGAATAGCAAGATTTCTCCGGTTGGCGCGCTCCTGCCAAACCCGTTCGGCCTCTTTGATACGGTGGGCAACCTCCGCGAATGGATTGAAGACAACTGGGAACCGACCTGGTACGCGAATTTCCAGGAATCAGGTGCGATCAACCCGCGCTGTCCATTCTCCGGAAACAGCAACCGAGTCGTCCGCGGTGGATGTTATGCGGATGGTCCGTTTACTAGCCGTTCGTCATCCCGCATGGCTCGCCCGGCAACTATTCGAGGACCCGATATCGGGTTCCGCGTGACACTACCGGTCAGTTCTGTGAAGTAGCCGTAAGTGACGCGAGGTGAATCAACGTAAAAACCCCCTGGAATCCACGTTGGATTCCAGGGGGTTTCTTATTCTCATCGGGACGATTCAACTCGCCGGCAATACCGACTTTCATCGGCAACTCGCCACTCCGTTTACGCGTCCTTTTTTTTCTTCTTGGCAGTCAAGAGAGTCTTCTGTTCTTCGGTCAGGAAACCGCTGATTTGTTCGCGGATCTTGCCGTTCACATCCTTCAGTTCCTTGGTGAGCTCGTCGTGAGTCTTCTGTTGCTCCGGGGTCATTTTCACCGCCGCTGCCACATCAGCCTGCAATTCCTTGCCCTTCTTACCGGCGGCCTTGCCAGCCTTCAGTGCGTCCTGACGAGCTTGCTTTTGTTCGGCGTTCAGGACTTCGCCCATCTTCTTGACGACTTCCTTCACCTTGGGCTCGAACTCGGTCCGAACGGCCGCCAGCTTGGTCTTCTGTTCGTCAGTCAGAGTGATCGTGGCCGGCAATTCGAAGGATTTTTCGATGACCATGGCGGACTCGCCAAGCTTCTTCTTGCCGTCCTTATTATCGTCGTCCTTGGCCGCCCAGACGGGAGCAGCCATGAACACGGCCATTGCCAACACGGTCAACTTTACCAGGATCTTTTGCATTGCAGTTTTCTCTTCAAGTGCGAGAGGGGCAGGTGGACGAGACATCCGAACTACGGAGACTGCGACTCACCGTGCCGCAGGTCGCTTAGGCGTCTTTTTTCTTCTTCTTGGCGACCAAGTGGGTCTTCTGCTCTTCGGTCAGGAAGCTGCTGATCTGATCGCGGACCTTGCCGTGCAGCGCCTTCAGCTCCTTGCCGACTTCTTCTTGCTTCTTCGTCTGCTCATCGGTCAGCTTCACCGCAGCAGCAACGTCAGCAGCGGCTTCTTTGCCCTTCTTGCCGGCGTCCTTGGCAGCCTTGGCCGCATCCTTTTTCGCCGTCTTCTGCTCGGCGGTCAAGATGTCGGCTTGCTTCTTGTTCAATTCTTCCAATTTGGGTTCGAATTCCTTTTTGACTTCTTCCAGCTTGGTCTTCTGCTCGGCGGTCAAAGTGATTTCGGTCGGCAATTCGAATGCCTTAGCGACGGCCTTGCCACCCTTGGCCTTCTTCTCTTCCTTGGCGGCCCAGACGGGCGATGCGATCAACACGGCCAGGGCCAACACTGCGAACTTCAAGACAAACTTACGCATCGAAACTCTCTCCTAACGAGGTAGATGAGGTGGGGTGAATGAGACTACGGCGCTGAGCGACAGCTCAATAGGCTGGCTCGCGTCTCATCCCCACCGAGGGGAAACAACCAACGGTGCAGTAGGCTGCTCCCGTCGTCACTGAACTGAAATCGTAATCTCCAACATGCGGTCTGAGGGTATGAGCGTTTGAGGGATGGAGAGTCAGGAATGAGTCGAAACCATTCCAAACAGTTCCTCTCCGTCACTCTCATACTCTGACACCCTCACACTGCGTCGATCGCACACAGCTTGTGGCTCGAATTCTCAGCCAAACAACGGCTCGAGCACCTTGCCTTGTCGCACGATCATCAGCGGGCGTCCGCTGCTGCTCTGGTATTCTTTTCCGAAATCGATGCCCAAATTGTGATAGAACGAGGCACCCACTTCTTCTGGAGTGATGGGCGTTCCAGCCGGCCCCATGCCATTCTCGTCGCTGGCACCGAGGACCTGACCACCCTTGATCCCACCGCCGCCCAGCAACACGAACATCGCACGCGGCCAGTGGTCACGACCAGCTCGGGGGTTAATCTTAGGTGTGCGGCCGAACTCGCCGGTTACACAGACTGCGGTCTTTTCTAACAAACCCTTCGCAGCCAAGGTCGCGAAGAGAGCCGCCAAACCCTGATCCAGTTCCGGCAGGTTCTTGGTCTTCAGTCTGGTAAAATTATCCTGGTGCGTATCCCAGCCACCGAGCGTCACGGTGACGAATCGCACGCCCGCTTCCACCAGGCGAGTGGCCAACAGGCAGCTCGTACCGAAACCAGTGCTACCGAAGTTGGCGGTGATCTCTGCACTTTCCTGGCTGATGTCAAACGCGTCGCGAGTCCGTTGCGACATGATGATCCGCTGAGCTTGCTCAGAGAATTGATCGAGTCCCTTCAGGAGATCGTTCTTTTCTTCAAAGCCCTTGAAGGCCGTGTCGAGATCGGTCAGCAGCTTCTCACGGCGTTCGACTTTCGACACCGTTAAGCCACCCGCGAGTGAAATCCCGCGTACATTAAATTTCTCGCCCGGCTTCGGTGTCGCGGTCGTCGACATGGGAGCGAATTCGATCCCCAGGTAACCCGGCACCTGCGGCGTGTTGGGGATGGCCACGAACTTCGGCAGGTCTTCCGCGGAGGGCAGTTCCTTGGCGACCACAGCCCCATAGCCGGGGTATTCGACCGACGGAATCGGCCGGTTGCCGGTGATCATGTACTTGGTGCCCAGTTCGTGGGCGGCGAGCGTGTGACTGACACCACGCAAGATCGCAAACTTGTCGGCCATCAATGCCAGCTTCGGCAAGTGTTCCGAGATCTCGACGCCGGGGACGTTGGTCGCAATCGGATTGAATTCCCCGCGGAATTCGCTGCCCGCCTTGGGCTTCAGGTCGAAGGTGTCCATGTGAGTCGGACCACCCGCCAGATTGATGAAGATGGCCGAGGTCGCCTTCGCCGCCTGGGTCTCACCACGAGCTTCGAGTCGCAGGTAATCGGCCAGAGAAAGTCCCAAGCCACCCAGGAAACCCGCTTTGAGAAAATCTCGTCGTCGCACGCCGTCGCAGAATTGATGGAGAGCCATGATTGGTCCTTTCGTGGCCGACGCTGATTGCGTCGGTGTATTACTTGTTATGCACGCTGTGTTTGATTGATGCGGACGCTAGCAGCGTCCGCCACGGGGGCTTAATGATTGACGATAAACTCTTTAGTGTTCAGCAACGCCCACACCAGGTCACGCATTCCCGTTGAGGTCTGCTCGGATTCCGTGATGTACTGCTTCGAGCGTTGGAGTTCCTCGGCAGTCGGCGGACGGCTGACCGTTCGCAGGTAGGCCTGTCGGATCAAGCCGTCCCAATCGGCATCGGTCAGTTTGTTTTCCGGAGTCTTGGTGACAGCCACCTCGGCACCTGGCACTTCGGTCTTGGGCTCGGCAGGGACCTCCGGAACACTGTTCTTCAATCGTTCAAATTTCTTCTCCTGATTCGCCAGTGCTTTTTCCGCAGCGGCCAATTGCGCCAGTCTCTCAGGAGTTTGTTCGCCAACCTTCAACTCGGCGATTAAGGCAGTCGATTTCTCGATCGCGGCTTTCAAGGCCTTGCGTTGATTCTTGCCCTGCTGAGCCATCTTGTCGCCCTGCTTCTTGCCACGCTGGGCAACAGCCACCTCGGCTCCGAGTTGCTTATCAATTCCTCGCAGCCAACCACTTTCACTCAGCTTGCGGAACATTTCGCCATCGTTCCGCAAGTAGATCGTCTGCAGCAAGCTGGGCTCGGTGGAGCGTTCGCAATCGCAGTTCGTCAAACGAGCCGGGCGTCCGAAGATTCCCAAGGCGTAATCCGCGTTACCGCGGTTGCGGACATAACCGTCGGTCTTGGAAATCATGCGGCCGGTCGGATCTTTCACCCATTGAGCAACTTGATCGTCGGTCGCCAGGGCGAGCTGAATCGCATCGACGGCGACTTCGGCCGGCAGGCGCCGCGGGATCGAGCGACTGAAGTTACGGTTGTCGTGCAGGTTGGTCTCGTTGGTTCGCCAGCTCAGTTGATAAGTCCGACTGTTGGCGATCTCACGGTGCAACCACTTCATGTCGTATCCGCGAGCGACAAAGCCTTGTTCCAGATAAGTCAGCAACGCGGCGTTGCTGGGGGGATTGGCGAGATTCAGATCGTCGGCGGGTTCAATGATGCCGACACCGAAGTATGCGGCCCAGATGCGGTTCACGAAGGCTTTGGCGAAGTAGGGGTTGTCCTTCTCTCGCAGCCAGTTCATCAGCAATTGGCGCGGATCCGTATCGCCATTGAGGGCGACCTGTTCCTCACCCAGGGCTCGTGCGGTGACCGATTGCGTTACCTTGGGCTTCTTGTTGTTCTTATCATTGCCCTTCTTCTCCGGGGCACCGGACTTCTGCACATACACTTCGCGGAACGGGAAGGGCTGCCCTGCGGCCAGCAATGACTTTCCCTTGTCCTTCTTGTCGGCCTTCACGACTTTCTGGAGCTCGTTGTAGAGCGCCTTCCCTTCCTTTTCGGCCGGCACGCCATAGACGACGCGTCCGAAGAAGTTCGTGAACTGATTGAAATCGTCCTGGGTCCATTGATCGAATGGATGCTTATGACATTGAGCACACTGCAGCCGAACTCCCAGGAACGCATAGGCGACAGCCATCGACCGTTCCGGAGGTTGATTGAACGTCTTGCGTTCCCAGAAATAGGGGACCGATTCGTGGGCATTCATGTCGGTCGGGCTGTCTTTGCGATAAACGGTCGCCATCTCGGTGAGGAATTCCTCATAAGACTGCCCCAACTTGCGGCTGTTCGCCACCAGCATGCCTTCGATGATCTTGTCATAGGGCATGTTGTCGCGGAGGCGGGTCTGGAGCCAGTTGTACCACAGAGTGGATGAACGCTGACTCGTCCCGTTATTGTTGTCCGCGAAGTTCACCGGATTGTTGCCCAGCACATCGGAAATCCGAGTGGCCCACCACGCCGAATACGCAGGACGTTCGAGGAGTTCATCAACCTTTTTGGCTCGCTTGTCCGAGGATGCGTCGGCCAGGAACGCTTCGACTTCCACCGGGGACGGCAGCGTCCCGGTCATATCGAGACTCACCCTTCGCAGGAACTCCGCATCAGTACTGACTTCCGACGGAACCATGCCGAGCGTCTTAAGTTTTTGTACGACGAGCTCATCGACCTTGGTCGGAGTCGGGACGGCCGGGTAGTTCGGTCCGACCTGGTTGCTTACAGGCAGCAGCGTTTGAACGGGAGCGACACCGTTGTCATAGAAAGCCACGATGTGCGTATCACCGACACCGAGCGACTTCACCACACCATTCAGGCTGATTTCGCTGACCGATTCGTCATTCGTCCGGAAGCGGCACAACGGGGTGACGTCTTCTTGTTGACCATCACGCCAGATCGCCGTGACCTTCAGTTGAACGGTCTCGCCGGGCTTGGTGAAAACAATTTGCGTCGGGGAAATTTCCAGGCGTTCGAAGCCGATATCGTCCTCTTCGACACCCTTGGCACCCGTTTGAATCCAGCGAGCCAGGAGCTTGTACTCCCAACTGTCGACTTCCATCCGCTTGCCACCCTTATGCGGAGTCTCCAGCGACGCCTTAAGGAGCATCAAGCTTTCTGGAACATCAGCCAGATCGACCCGCGGCTTTTCGCTCTTCAGCAAGGCGTCATGGTCGGCCTTGAAGTCGTAGCCGAACAGCGAGAGGCGGAAGCCCCCCTGGCCTTGGAATGAACCGTGGCACGCCCGGCCGTTACAACCGAGGCGCCCCATCAACGGCAACACATGCCGCTGGAAGCTGGGGGCTTCCTGGGTCTCAACGGCAAAGCGTTCGTTGGCCGGCTTCAAGGCTTCTGCGGCCGGCAAGCTGCCGGCAGTACCGCAAGCAATGAGGGCCATCCACATGGCGATCGACTGTCTCATGGATTTGTTCCTTCAAACTTAGGGCTGTAGCATGGCCGCCCCGGCCGTCGCTTTTAGAATTAGACTCGAACCGGACGCTCGCGCGTTCCGACTGATATGCGTTGAACTCTGATTTAACCCCGATACGGCGAATGCGTTCTGTTCGCGATGCGAACAATGACTATCTTTTCTCAACACCAACGGTGTCATCGGGCTTTGCAGCATTCCCCTTCTTATTACCAGCCGGCTTTCCGGGATTGGCTTTGGGGACGAATGCTTGCTTCTCTCGATCTGTGCGTTTCAACAGCCGGTCATATTCCTGCTGTACGAGATCGTCTTGTGACTTGGAACTGCGTTCGATCTGCGTCTCGATCTGCTTCAACCGAGTCTGCAAAGTCTCGCGTTCGTTCTGCAGCAGCCGGAGCTGATTCTCGGCCTTCCTTTTCAACATCGCGCGGAGTTCCTGTTCGATCTCCGGGTCGTCTTCCATCGTCATACGAGCCGCCAACAGGCGCACGTGCGATTGCAGCTTCCAGGCATCCAGCTCGAGTTCGTAGCGGGCGGGGTCCTTCGTGCGGATCGTCGCCAACCGATCACTCGTGCGATACAGTTCCTTGAGTGCCCGTTGATATTCTTTAGTGTTCGACGTCTTCAGGAGTGAAATCAACTTAGCGAGCTTCGGATGGTTTTCTTCGACGAAATCCAACGCCGCCTGCTCACGCTCCGGAGTCATCTCCTGATTATTCTTGGGAGCGACCTTGGGGTTCGGCTTGTTGCCGTTTCTTGATTGAGCGTCCGCTTCGAGTTTCTTCTCCGGGTTCTTGTTTTCCGGCCTCTTATTCTCCGGCTTTTTATCCGAACCCTTGTCGGAAGGCTCAGTCCTGGAGGAATCCTGCTTCTTGCCCGGCTTGTCTTTGTCGCCAGGTTCCGCGAACAGCCAGGCACTTCCCGCCAGGAACGCGAAACACAGGCTCCAGATTGTTAGTGATCGATGTAACATTTATGTAGCCTGACTCTCTGAGTCGGGAATATTTCGTATCTAACACCCGACTCAGAGAGTCGGGCTACGGAATTCGACATCACCCTAATCCTGCATCATCTCCTCGCCGTCTTCCGTTTTCTGTTGCTCGGTGATCGCCGCCAATAACCAGGCGGGCACCGCGTCCTCGTCTTCCTGATCAACCTGTTCGTGATTCACGGCCGAAATAGCTTCGAAGGACTGATCTTCGTCCGCTCCCTGGATCCACAACGCGGCAACCTTCGTGGCTGCTTCGGCAGACTGCTTGTTCGACACATTGATGAAACTCAAGCCGACGAATGCGATAGCAACGCTAGCGGCACAACAAACCGCCACTGCCAGAGCACGCCGGGCAGAGCGCTGGCGAATCGGCTGCACTACAGCCGCACCGCGCTCAACCTGCATCACAGCCTGACCCAACATCACGGCCTGGGCGACCGCCGCACAGGCTCGTTCGTCAGTGGCAAGCAGTTCTTCGAATGTATTGAGTTCTGTTCCCTGCAACTCGCCAGCCGCGTAACGAAACGCCAGCCATTCGAGGTCTGCAGCGGAAATTCGTGGGGCAGTCATCTTAAAATACGCTTTCCAGTGTCACGCTGAATTCGAGATCACATTTCTCCCAGTTCTCGATTCAACTTCTGCAAGGCCGCCCGCATCCGTGTGACGACTGTTCCCAAGGGAATACCGAGTTCTTCGGCGATTTGACTGAAGGTTTTGTCTTCGTAGATCCGTAACCGGACGACCGTCCGCTGATCGAAGGGCAAGGTGTCTAATCCGCGGCGAACTCGCTCAATCACTTCCTGTTGCAGTAACCCCGAATCCACCGCGGCCGATTCTGGATTGAGCTGCCAGGCCACCTTGCGAGTGGCCCGTTGATCCACTTCTTGTCGCCGACGCAGCAGCATGGCTTCGTTGTAGGCGACTCGAAACAACCAACCCTTTATCGTTTCTCGCTGAGCCGTATGTCCCGATTCAGCGGCTTTTACAAATGTCGACTGCAAGGCTTCACCCGCCCAGTCCGCATTGCGCAGCACCCCAGTCAAAAATGCCCTGAGCTCCGCCGCATGCTGGGCGTACAACTCGGCGACATCAGCCGGGTCTAGCTGACTAGCGTCCAAAGCGGTTTACTCGACAGGTTGAAATCAGATAGCGTGAAATCTGACGGAATTTGATCTGACAGGTTTTAATCTGACGGGGATTGAACAATCACGGTCATATTACCAGCGGCAGATCGTCCCGCGAGATTCTTTCCATCTCTCATTTCGGACGACCCGTTGAAACTTGCGGCGGTCCGATTGTTTCTCCTGCTGCTAGTATCGATGCGCCAGTCCCGTGAATGTTTTGGCTCGATCATTGGAATTATTCAGCGGCGCAGACACATAAAGATTCACCACGGAGACACGGAGAACACGGAGAAGTCCTTTTCAATCTCCGTGTCTCCGTGTCTCCGTGGCGAATAAAAACTCTTTCGTTCAACGAGAATCACGAGTACCTGTTAGATTAGGGCTGCATTCCAACCTATTGTGGGGCTAGAATCTGCAACTGCCCCCCGACCACAAGATCTTTCACGCGTTCGCGATACGTCGTCATGTGGGGCGCGACGATGTGGGCGTGCAGGTCGGTCAGGCTTTCCCAGCTCTCGACGATCGTGACTGTGTCTGCTCGCAACGGAATTTGACGCGGCAGACCACTGGCAACATCGATCGACGGGCCGTAGAAAAGGCAGCCCTTCTCGGCTAATACTTCCGGGACGAGGCGGCGGAATTCTTCGAGGAATTGCTCACGCTTGCCGGCGACGACTTCCACTGTTGCGATGACGTAAATCACAGGTATCTCCAGAGATAGGATGGGGAACTGACTTGTAGTCGGACCGACCTGACATTCGCGCTGAACCGACTACAGCGGTTTTGTCGTGCGAAACGCCGCGGGTTTCACGGCTTCGTGCTTGCAGAACGACTCGGGCGGTGGTATCTTCACCCGCTTCGCGAACCCTGCAATATGACTGCGCTCGATTTGGGACTGCGGTTATAGTGCGGGGCTTAAGCATTTGGTGCAGAGACTTCACTCCGACAGCCGAAATTGTCGTGAGACAGATTTTTCCGTCCGAACGCGACGCACAATATCGCAATGCGATCCAGACTGCCACGGATTTTCTCAAGGTGGTCTGTTTTTTCGACGCATGAATTCTTACGAATTCTGCTATTTATACGTCAGTCGATGCAGAAATTCCTACGAATTCTGCCACTTAAACGTCAGTGATCACGAGGCAAGAAGGTCATGCACACAGAGGCAGATTTGGTTGTTGAGCCCCGCAAGATGTTGGGGTCGTTGGAAGCTCGCCGGTTGCGTCGCGCGGGTCGGACCCCCGGCAATGTGTACGGGCATGGCCAGGCTCCGGTGGCGATTGTGGCCGACGAAGAGGCTATCACTCACATCGTGGCCCACAAGGTGCGCATCGTTAACGTGACACTCGAAGGCAAAGCCGACAAGTGCATGTTGCACGAAGTGCAGTGGGATACTTTCGGTAAATACCTGAAGCATTTCGATCTGCTCCGGATCGATCCGAACGAACGCGTCACCGTGGAAGTTCCCGTGGAAGTTCGCGGCAATGCTCCTGGCATGATGCGCGGTGGTGTGCTGGAGCATGGCCTGCGTCACTTAACCGTACGCTGCCTCGCTTACATGGTGCCCGATGCCCTGGTTGCCAAGATTGGCAACCTCGACCTCGACCAGGCTCTGCATGTGCGTGAGATCGAAGTTCCGGAAGGAACCGAAATCCTCAACAATCCGGAAGCGATTGTGATTCGCGTGGCGCCGGTGAACGCCGCTGCCGCTCTGGCTGCCGCTGCCTCCTCGGAAGCACCTGCCACTGGGCCGGAAGTTATTGGCAAGAAGCCTGCTGAAGAAGGTGACGACAAGGCTGCTGCCGGTGGCGACAAGGGCAAGGCCAAGAAGTAATTGGTGGGGGCGGAACTCTTACGAGATTCCGCTACACAGATCTTGCCGGGACAGCAGCATATGAAGCTGGTTGTGGGGCTGGGCAATCCTGGCAAACAGTACGCCGGCACTCGCCATAACATTGGCTTTGAAGTGCTGTTCGAACTGAGCCGGAAGTTCATTGCCCCTTTCGCCAGACAAAAGTTTGAAGCAGAATACGCGGAACTGCAATTACAGCAGGAGAAAGTCCTACTGGTCGCACCGCAGACCTATATGAACCTGAGCGGGCAAAGCGTCCAGAAGTTTTGCAGCTTTTATCACCTAGCTCCCTCGGATGTCCTGGTGGTGTGTGATGATCTCAATCTGCCGCTGGGAAAGCTGCGGATGCGAGCGACGGGTTCCGCTGGAGGCCAGAAAGGCCTGCAGAACATCACGCAGTTGTTGGGAACACAAGACGTAGCCAGATTGCGGGTCGGAATCGATCCGCCACCATCAGGACGCGATGCCAAAGATTGGGTCCTGGGGGCGTTTGGAAAATCGGAACAGCCTCTCGTCGAAACGGCAGTGCAATTAGCAGCACAAGCCGTAGAAACGTGGGTCACGCAAGGCTTGGCCGCCGCAATGAATCGGTTCAATCCTGGACCAGAATCAGAGCGACCGGCCAAGAAAGTGCGGAAAGTTCCGGAAAAGAAGACGAACGAAGAGACAAAGACAAAGTCCGAAGAGGCGCAACCACCAGACGGTGATGCCAGGCGAGGGTGAAGCGTGGATCCGCAACCCTGATGCACGCAGACTTACCGGCACCATCCAGGCCACAGCAAGCCCACCACACTGGGCAAATTTAGGGGAGAAGCAACTTGTCCGAAAACGTATACGAAGGGATGTTCATTCTCGACAGCGTCAAGTACGCACAGAATCCCGATGCGGCTCAGAAGGAAGTTCTGGGGCTGCTCGAACGAACCCACGCGACCATTCTGGTTTCACGTCCCTGGCAGGATGCGAAGCTGGCCTACCCGATCGATAAGCACAAGAAGGGCTTGTACTACCTCGCGTATTTCAAGCTGGACGCCAATAACCTGACCGAGCTCAATCGCTTGTGCAAGTTGAACGAAACCGTCATCCGTCAGTTGTTCCTCAAGGTTGATCCCTTGCTGGTTGAGCCGCTGGTGTCGATGGCTTCGAGCGACGGCGGGACCTACTCGCGCTTCGTCGACAATTCGCCGGAAGACGGCACCGAAGGTCGTGGCGAATTCCGTGGTGGCGGACGCGATCGGGACCGTGATCGCGGCGACCGCGATCGTGATCGCGAATAATTTTTCACTGCCGCTCGTCGGACCTGTGAACGGTATGGACACCGGAGTAAGATGAATCAAGTGTGCCTTCTGCAGGACATGGAAGGCGGTTGAAAACTCCGTGTCGCGGGAGCAGGGCGATGGCAGCAAATTTTAATAAGGTCATTCTGATCGGGAATTTAACCCGAGATCCGCAGATTCGCTATACCCCGAAGGGAACGGCGGTTTGTGAAATCAGTCTGGCTGTGAATCGAACCTGGTTCGATCAGGCTACCAATCAGAAGAAGGAAGAAACAACGTTTGTCGAGGTGACCCTGTGGGGTCGCCAAGCCGAGATTGCTGGCGAGTACCTAGCCAAGGGGCGGCCAGTCTTAATTGAAGGCCGACTCACTTTGGATACTTGGGACGACAAAGAATCGGGTCAGAAGCGTAGCAAACTGAAAGTCGTCTGCGAGCAATTGCAATTGCTGGGCTCACGAGAAGGTGGTGGTGCAGGTGGCGGCGGTGGAGGCGGAGGCGGCTCACGAGCCGGTGCTCCGGCCCGACGCCCGCAGGGTGGGGATGAAGATTACGGCGGTCCTTCCGGTGGCTACAGCAACCAGAATGAAGGACCTCCGCCAGGCGACTTCCCCGATGATGACGTGCCGTTTTAGTAATCAGCAGGTGAACCGGGTGGCGTCAGCCCCAAGGTTCTTCCGAAATTAAGATATTGACGCCGACGCTGACAGCGTCGGCCACGGAAATATACCAGTTTTTAGCACGCGATCTGGGATTCGTCCCGACGATAGCAAGTTCAGTGAGGAGTTTTCGAGATGGCGAATTCCGTAGCACCTCCGCGTCGGCGAGCGGTTGAGTTGTTGTTGGCTGAAGATGTGGCGGCCCTCGGCAAGCAGGGTGAGATCGTCAGCGTGAAGCCGGGATACGCCCGGAACTACTTGTTGCCGCACGGGTTGGCCACTGTCGCCACCGAGCACAACAAGAAGCGCGTTGAGAAGCACCGCAAAGCCCTGGAAGACCTGGCTCGCGACAAGATCAAGGCCCTCAAGAAGTTGGCCGAAGCGGTCAGCAAGTACAGCGTGACGCTGGAAGCCAACGCCAATCCCGAAGGCCACTTGTACGGCTCGATCACGGCACCGGACATCAGCAAGGCCCTGAAGGCAGCGAGTTTCGCTGTCGAAGCCGAAAATGTTCGTCTGGAAGGCCCGCTGAAAGAAACCGGTATGTACACGGTCAAGGTGTACTTGCACGCTGACGTGGAAACCGAAGTCAAGGTGTGGGTTGTGCCCACCGCCGGTGGCGCCGCAGCGGCCCACTAGTTCGCACTGCGAACTGGCTGAGCGAGCGAACGGTGCTCGTCGAATGACATTCACAATACCGCCATGCCCAGGACTTTTGTCGGGGCGTGGCGGTTTGTCATTGGTTTTGGCCGAAAATTGGGAGTTTTTAGTCACGGATTAACACGGATTTTGATGGGCCAGGTGAGGGGCGGCGCGGGATTCAACTGTCTTGATCCGTGTTTCATCTGTGTCAATCCGCGGCGAAAACTCCTAACTGTCTAGAGTTGGACCGCGGAATTGGGGAGATTGGTTGCCAAGGATCGGTAGCAACTTAGTCGCCTGTGGTGAAACCAGATTGAATCAATGTCCTGATAACGAATATACTTCCGCAGAATTTGCACGTAGTCCGTTGTCAGTGGCAAATGCACTTGAGTCAGCTTGCATCGGAAGCGTCACAGAGTGATTGACATCCTTTGCCAATGACAAAGGACAACGGACCAAGGACAACGCAGGCTGACGCCTGTGTTTCGTTTTGTCAGGAAAAAGTGTCCACCATGGCGGGGAAGCCTCCCTATTATGCCGGAATCGATGTCGGCGGAACCAATATCAAAGCGGGAGTGGTGGACTGCGAGGGGACTCCTTTGGGCAAAGCCAATGTGCCCACCGAAGCGATCAAGGGCCCCGATAGCGGCGTTCAAAATATTAAGCTGGCTCTGAAACACGCGCTGAAACAAGCCGGTCTGAAGTTTGGCGATATCACCGGAGCCGGCGTGGCCACTCCGGGAACGATGGATATTCCCACCGGAATGTTGCTCGAGCCGCCGAATCTGCCGGGCTGGAACTACTATCCCATCCGCCAGAAGACCGAAGAAGCGATCGGGATTCCCACCGTCCTGCAGAATGATGCCAATGCCGCGGCCTATGGCGAGTACTGGGCAGGAGCGGCCAAGGAGGCTCATAGCCTGGTATTCTGGACTTTGGGGACGGGGATCGGTTGCGGTATCATTATCGGCGACTTCATCATCGAAGGGCAGCATTCACACGGAGCGGAATGTGGCCATATCATTGTCCAGATGGAGGGCGGACGCCAACTGGGCGGAACAGGGCAATACGGCACCCTGGAAGCCTACTGCGGAACCAAAGCGGTGGTGAAACGCTGCGAGGAAGCGCTGGCGTCTGGTCGGACCAGTATCCTGACCGAATGGATCGCGGCCGGGCAGGAATTGACCCCGAAATTGCTGTCAGCGGCGGCTGAAGGCGGAGATCAACTCGCGGACGATCTGATTATGGAAACCGCCCGCTACATGGGAGTGGGCACGGTCACGATGATGCACACCATTGACCCCGACATGGTCGTATTCGGCGGGGCGATGACGTTCGGGGCCGAGTCGACCAAGGTCGGGCGCCGCTTCCTGCAGGAGATCCGCAACGAAGTGAAGAAGCGGGCCTTCCCGATTCCCTATGCGAAGACGATTCTGAAGTATGCGAGTCTGCACAACGACGCGGGCTTCATCGGGGCCGCGGGATGTGCGAAACTGAAGTTTAAACCGTCGTAGCCCGACTCTCTGAGTCGGGTGATTCTTCAATCGGAGATGTTCCGACTCTGGAGAGTTCAGCTACAAAAACACTCCCGACTCAGAGAGTCGGGCTACGAGACCGATCGCCTCACAGTAATCAAAACGAAACGACATGGACTCTCAGCACATACGTAACTTCTCGATTATCGCCCACATCGATCATGGCAAGAGCACGCTCGCCGATCAGTTGTTGCTGAAGACGGGCGCGATTACACAGCGGGAATTCCGCGACCAGATCCTCGACGATCTGGATGTCGAGCGGGAACGTGGAATCACGGTCAAGGCGCGGACCGTCGCCATCTATCACAAATACAAGGGCGAGACCTACGAGCTGAACCTGATCGATACCCCGGGGCACGTCGACTTCCACTATGAAGTCTCACGCAGCCTGGCCGCGTGCGAAGGTGCGCTGCTGCTGGTCGATGCGTTTCAAGGCGTGCAGGCTCAGACGGTCGCCAATGCCTATGCCGCCATCGAAGCCGATCTGACGATTGTGGTCGTCTTGAATAAGATCGATCTGCCGGTCATTCGGGCTGACGAAGTCCTGGAAGAAATCGAGACTGTCATTGGCCTGGATGCTTCTGAAGCCTTGCGAGTCAGTGGCAAAGCCGGCATTAACATTGAATCGGTGCTCGACGCAATCGTAGAGCGAATTCCGGCTCCCGTCGGCGATCCCAACGCCCCCTTGCGGGCGTTGATCTTCGACAGCAAGTACGACAACTTCCGCGGCGTGCTGACCTACGTCCGCGTGCGCGAGGGGACAATTCGCCCCGGGCAGAAGATCAAGTTCATGGAAGGGGGGGGCAGTTACGACGTCCTGGATATTGGCCAGTTCCGCCCCAACATGGTTTCGTGCAAGGAACTCGGGCCCGGCCAGGTCGGTTATATCTGTGCGGGCATCAAGAACCTGGCGGCCGTGCGCGTCGGCGATACGGTGACCGACTTCCATAATGCGGCCAAGACTCCGCTGCCCGGGTATCAGGTTCCGCAGCACATGGTGTTCTGCGGTATGTACCCGATTGATGCCACCGACTTCGAAAAGCTCCGCGAGGAACTGTCGAAGATGCGGCTGAATGATGCCAGTTTCAACTTCCAACCCGAGACCAGCGATGCCCTGGGCTTTGGTTTCCGCTGCGGTTTCCTGGGGATGCTCCATATGGAGATCATCCAGCAGCGGCTGGAAAAAGAAGCCGAAATTGATCTGATCCAGACGGCCCCCAACGTCACGTACGAACTGCTGCTGACCAACGGTGACGTGAAGCGGATCGACAACCCGCAGGAAGTCCCCACCGACGGCACGATTGCCGAATTCCGCGAGCCGATCGCCAAGGTCAACTTCATCCTGCCCGTCGACGGCATCGGCTCGATCATGCAGTTGTCGGAAGATCGCCGCGGGACCTACAAGGGGACGGAATATCTCGGTGCTACACGTGCGCAACTCATTTATGAATTGCCCCTGTCGGAAGTCGTCTATGACATGCACGACAAGTTGAAGAGCGTCACGCGCGGTTACGGCACCATGGACTACGAGATCATTGGTTTCCGAGCCGCGGATCTCGTGAAGATGGATATCCTTGTGAAGGGCAACCGTGTCGATGCTCTGTCCACAATCGTGCATCGCTCGATGGCGGAAAAGCGTGGCCGCAATTTGTGCAAACGCTTGAAGAATGAGATCTCGAAGCATCTCTTCGAAATTGCGATCCAGGCAGCAATCGGCATGCGGATCATTGCTCGGGAAACGATCTCGGCGGTGAAGAAGAACGTGACTGCGAAATGCTATGGCGGCGATATTTCCCGCAAGAAGAAGCTGTGGGCGAAGCAAAAAGAAGGCAAGAAGCGGATGAAGCAGTTCGGCGAGGTGGAGATCCCGCAGAAGGCGTTCTTGACGGTGCTCGATACGTCGGAGGATTAGAACGTTTCAAAGCAAAAGTAGCGGAATCTCGTAGGAGTTCCGCCCGGACGTCCGGAGACTGCGGCGGAACTCTTACGAGATTCCGCTACATCGCGGTCGAGTCAGCGACACTGGTCGCCGACCGAACATGCTGGTTTCACGCCAGTCAATTGAAGATCAAAATGCGAAACACCACCCGGAACCAATTTCCGGGTGGTGTTTTGCATTAACCCTACAGACCAATGTTGTGAGAACATTTACCGGACGTCGGTCACCTTGAGCATATCGCGGCAGGCCTTTTCACATTTGCGGCATTCCTGACCGCAGGCCTTCATGTGAGCGTCGTCCGGGAACTTCTCACACTCTTTGGCGCAACGACCGCAGGCGTCAGCACAAGCGGTGCAGATCACGTTGGAAAATGGGCCGCCACGGGCAGTTATCTGGGCTGCAGCAGCGCACACTGTGGCGCAGTCCTGGCAAGAAGCGAGGCTGGCAAAGTGGGTTTTCTTACCCTCATGCAGCATGTGGGCACAATGGGTCGAGCAACTGTCGCACGCTCGTTGGCAGTCCGAACAAGCTTTGGCGCAGGCCAGCATCATCGTGTGATCCATCGAGTGTTCTGCGGCGGTCGACTTGCCGGCATCAGCCTTCTCTTGCGTTTGGGCCTCCGTAGCGAATCCCCCGAGTGCGATAAATGTTACGGCGAATGAAGCCAGGCTGAGGCTGCCGAATCTAATGAGTGTCATGAGCGTATTCCTTGATCTGCAGACCAGCAGTCCCGACCAGCGATGGACGTCATCGGCTGGCTGCGAGGCATGCGATGCTGGGAATACATCAGGCAATTGCCGTGCCGGTATCGTGGGACGGGTCTCCAGGCCCGTCTGAGCCTGTAACAATCGGTTTCAAATACCACTCATCCCTCGCGAATTTCGCGGAGCGCACGGTGTCGGTGTCATTGGAATCGCGGAGTTCTTCCAGCCTCTTAATAAAAGGCAACCCGTGCGCTGCGCGAAGATCGCGAGGGATTAATGGATCTTGAAGTTAAAAGGTTACAGGCTCGGACGGGCCGGGAGACCCGTCCTACGGTACAACACGGTACCTTACGACGCGCCTGTCACGGCGGCCAGCATTCCGCACGCGCCGTTGATGTCCTGGCCGCCGCTGTAGCGACGCTGGACCGGCATCCCCAGTTCTTCCGTGAGGTAGTCGCGAAACGCGTTTGCCTCTTCAGATGAAGGGCGGTGGAACTGGCCGGTGGGATCGTTGACATCGATCAAGTCGAGCAGAATCGGTAAGTCTCTCGTCAGTTCCGCCAAGGCCCGGGCTTCTTCACGCGTTGTATTGATCCCTCCTAGAACCGTCCACGCAAACGTGATCCGGCGACGAGTGGCCGCGTGGTACTCGCGAACGGCGGAGAGGAGTTCCGGCAGCGCATACACCTTTTCAATTGGCAGCAGGGTTTTGCGTTGCTCCGAGATCGCCGAGGTGAGCGATACGATCAAGCGGTAGCGATGCTTCTCGGCGGTGAAACGGCGAATGCCAGGGACAATCCCCACTGTCGAAATGGTGATCGCTTTGGAATTGATGGCCATGCCACACGGTTCTGAGAAGATCTGGGCCGCCTGGATCACTCGGTCGTAGTTGAGCAGCGGTTCGCCCATCCCCATGAAGACGATTCCGCGCACGGGGAAGTCTGAATCGGCCTGGATCTGGGTCACCTGATCCACGATCTCCCACGTGGCGAGATTGCGTTGAAAACCCATCCTGCCGGTCGCGCAAAAGGCACAGGCCAGGGCGCAACCGACCTGAGAGCTGACGCAGACGATGTACTTCTCGTCACCGGGGCGGTGCATCAGCGGAATCCGCACGGCTTCAAACTGCCCTTCGCCTTCTCCTTTAAAGAGGTACTTGGCGAACTTGTCGTACGGGGAGATGATCTTGTCGACGAGGGTCAACCGGGGAATCGAGGTTCGCTCGCGGATCTTCTCCAGGATCCGCCACGAGTAGTGAGGCACCTCAGCCGGCACTTCAGTCGCCCCGTTGCGCACGACAGCCACCTGCAACTGCCGAATCAGTCGCTCCGGGGGTTCCAGATCGGCAAGGGCTGCGGCAAGTTCGGTCGAGGTCTGGTTCTTAAACAGGATCATGACGGGGTCTGGCTAGTCGGAAATCAATGTGGAGTGCTACTTCGCATTCGGAAGTATGGGTAGAGGCACGTCTTCAGGCAAGCCCACTCGTGAGCGGACTGGCGCTGGCCACCGGCACATTCGGGGTAGGACGAAGCATTGAAGAACCTTTGCGACGCCCAATTGTACCCGCATTGTGAGCGGACTGGCGCTAGCCAACGGCTCTGTGTTTCGCTCCCCAACAAAAACCGGCGGCTAGCGCCGAACCGCTCACGGACTTGAGGGAATATGCGCGGCAAATCGCCGCTGAGGGAATAGTCTCGCAGGCTGGGAATCCTCGGCGGCACCACTGACCCTATCGGCAAGATCGTTGCCGCCGGAGAAATCACGATGACCGACAATGCGCCAAGAATCTCTTGGCTGGAGGCGTTTTCTGCAGAGACTCCTTCAGGTTGACGGCAGAGCTTCAGCAACTGATTTTTTGAGACCAGATCGCCAGGTTTTCCTGTCTTTCCTGAACGGTCTGCAAGTCCTCTACTCCGTGCACGAGCGGCACACAACTGCTTGACAGCATGGGTTTTGCATCGATCAGCCAGGCCCCGTTTCAGCGTGCGACGCCATGCCAAAACAGGTGCGCGACGGCACAGCTTCTCACCTCAACTCAGCGGCCATCCCGGGTCGTCGATGCTCGCTCCCATTTTCGCGGAACAAGATACACCACGAATCGAACAAGACAAACTGCCTCATGCGAAATCGACGTGAATTTTGGAATCCTGCGCACGCCTGATCCCCAAAGTCAACGAGATCGATTCGTTCGGCATTCAGTTCACCTGCGTGAAGCAGTGTTCGCAAGGCCTCCGATCAAACGGAGGATCTCCCTGATCTCCATTCGCAGCCGGCTTCGCGGCCTAATATAGACTTTTAGTCTTTACGCGAGCCGACGACGGCCGAGGTCTTCGGAGACAGTTAGTGCAGCATTGGCCACATCCTCCTGGACGAGCTGTGGACCCGACGAAACGGCGGCGGAGTCGCATCGCTTAAGGATCAGATTTCCCTGCAAAAACTCAGCAAATTTGCATCGCCTTAGGCCGTCGTGCTGCGACGAAGATGCGAAATGAGAACGCGGGTGAGGCTTAACAGTTTGTTTTGAATAATTGTCATATCAGGGATGTGAAACCAAAAGTTATGACAACCTGTTAGGCAATCTAGGCTAACTGTTTGACAGTGTGGACATTGGTGTTTAACTTCGTTTTGGCATCGCTGGAGATTGCCCATTTTAACATTTCTGGATCTCAAAAGATCTTCTAGACGCTCATCCGAGCCCTGTTCTGAACGCGTAGTTCACTCTCGAAATCCGGGCCGATTTCGCGAACCCCCGTTCTATTGGACCCCTTGTCAACAAGGGCGATTTGTACGTACGTCCTGTATTCGCAAACATCGGGAGGCACCCACGCCCATGACGATGTGATGCTGTCGAGATTGAATGAACGGCCCCAGGCAATGGCACCGAAAATGGGCCAGCCGACGAATGTCATCGACGTTGAAAACGCACAACACGGACGCGGTTGGCGGAACGCGATGATCGCTTCAGGGATGGCTGATTGGAATTCAACATTAGCACCCGACAATCCTCAGGACTTGGAATTGGCTCAAGCGCACACGGGCATTTGACCTGGTGTAGATGATCAAAAACCGGAACGGCCAATTCCGCCTGAATTCAGATAAACCCCCATAACACCCCGTATTTCGAAGTTCTGTGAAAGGTTACGCATGAAGAAGATTCCGATGTCGAGTTGGCTGAAGAACATGTTTGGAGGGGCGAAAAAGCCCCAGAAACGGCGCCGCATTGAGGCGAAATCGAAGGTCCTGCCGCAGAACTTGGAACGACTTGAAAATCGAACGTTGCTCACGACCTTGTTGGCCGTCGATGACAGCGACAACTTGTTGACATTCGACAGTGCCACCCCGGGCACCATCGCGTCCACTGTTGGGATTACGGGTTTGGGAGCGGGCGAAGAGATCGTCGGTATCGACGTGCGTCCCGCCACCGGACAGCTGTACGGCTTAGGCGTCACTGATGATGGCGCGACCCGTACTGGCCGCCTCTATACGATTGATACCACCACCGGAGTCGCGACCCCTGTGGGAGCTGCATTCAGCACCACCTTGTCTGACACTGGCGACTGGGGCATTGACTTTAATCCCGTCGTGGACCGCCTCCGCGTCGTCAGCGTCAATCAAGAAAACTTGCGTGTCAACCCCAATGACGGCAGCCTCGCCGGCACCGACACCAATCTCAGCGTCAACACGATCGACTCCGTCGGTTACACACCGACAATTGGCGGCGCTACCGTAACAACGCTGTATACCTACGACTATAACGCCGATCAATTGGCAACCATTGGCGGAATTAACGGGACTCCGTCTCCGAATGGTGGAGTCGTTACCGATATCGGCACCACCGGCATTGTGGCTTCTGGATTTCAAAATCTCACTATTGACGACTCTGGGACCGCTTACCTGAGCACTGGCGTTGGTGGAGTTTATGGTCTTTATACGCTCAATTTGACAACCGGAGCCGCAACGCTCGTCAACACAATTAGTGCCGGCGCGACACCGATTGTGGGTTTGGCATCTGCGAGCACCACTTTGTCGGTGGTCGGGACAGGCGGGAATGACACACTGGTGGTCACGGCCACAGGTCCAAACACTGGCACCTACAGCCTCAATGGCGGCGCGGATGTACCGTTCGCGGGAATCACATCGTTCTCGTTCTTAGGCGGTGCTGGCGACGACACGCTGACTATCGTCAACCCGGCCGGTTCGGTCTTCGCTCCGACCGGTGGAATCTTCTACAACGGCCAGACGAGCACGACCGGTGACTCGCTGGTTATCTCAGGTGGCGGTGGTGCTACCTTCAATGAAACCTACGACCCGAGCTCGCCCAACGATGGCGTCCTGACGACAACTGACGGCGTGGTCACGCAGACCATTACGTTCGTGGGTCTGGAACCTGTGACCGACACGGCGACAGCCGCTTCGCTGACGATCAACGGTACGGCCGGGGTCGATACGATCAACGTGGTCGATGGCCCGGTCTACTTGGGGGATCAGACCACTCAAGTCAACAGTGATACCTTTGAACTGGTGAACTTCGCCAACAAGGGTACCGTCACCATCAACAGCCTGGCCGGTGCAGACGTCGTGACCATCGACGGCAACCTCCAGGCGGTGGGGCTGACCACATTGACGGTCAATACCGGTACCGAAGCCGACATCGTAAACCTCTTGGTAAACGCAGGCGCTGTCACCTACAACATCAATACAGGTGCCGGTGCCGATACCATCCATCTGGCGACGGCTCAGGCAGGTGGTTTGGACAATCTGCCGGGTGCCATCGTGGTGGACGGCGGTACTGAAGTTGACAGCGTCGATCTCGACGATGACCTGGCCAACTTTAGCGATGAATATACCGTGACGAGCACCACCGTGACGCGGGTCGAATTCGGTGGCCTGACGTATTCCACGATTGAGAACCTGACGCTCGATGCCGAAAACACACTCGGCACCAGCGGCAACAATACCATCAATGTCGTGAGCACAGCGACAGGGGTCACGACGACGATCAACGCCCAAGGCGGCGATGATGTCGTCAATGTGGGTAACGCCAGCAATTCGCTGTCCGACATTGTCGGCCCGTTGGTTCTGGACGGCGGCACCCTTATCAACAATCTGCACATCAACAATTCGGGCGATGCCGTTGGCCCAGCAGTCACGGTGACGCCCGCCGGGGTGGCCATCGATGGAACTGTAGCCCACATCACGGCCACGAACTTCGCGACCGTGGATGTCGACGTGACGGGTGCCGTTGTGATCACTGGTGATGCCGGTGACAATGACTTGGTCGTCACCGCGACCTCCGCTACCGATGCGGATGTCCAATTGGATGGTGGCCCGGTCGTTCACCTGACCGGCGTGACCAGCCTCACGTTTGACGCGGGTGCCGGCGACGATACGATGACCATCAACAACCCCACGGGCACAGTCTTCGGCCCGACCGGCGGTATCTTCTACAACGGCCAGGGCCAGACGACAGGCGATGCGTTGTCCTTGCTGGGTGGCGGTGGAGCTACCTTCAACGAAACCTACACACCGTCTACTGTCAATAATGGTGTCCTGGTCACCACGAATGGTACGGTCACACAGACCGTGACGTTCACCGGCTTGGAACCCGTCAATGATACGGCGACTGTTGCATCCTTCACGATCAACGGAACCGCCGCGGCCGACACGATCAATGTGGTCAATGGCCCCGTTGTGGGAACTGACCAGACGGTCCAGGTCAACAGCGACACCTTCGAATTGGTGAACTTCGCGAATAAGGCCACGGTCACCGTCGATGGGCTGGACGGGGTCGACGTGATTACCCTCGACAACACCCTGGCGGCAGTGGGCTTGACTGCCTTCAATGTCTTCACGGGTATCACGGCTGGCAGCCAAGTCAATGTGCATTCCACACCTGCTGGTGTGGCGACGACAATTAACAGCGACGGCGCAGCTGCCACGGTCAACGTGGGAAATGCCGGTTTGCTGACAGGCATCGCCGGTCAAGTCCAGGTCGAGAATGATTTCAACTTCTCCAATTTGGTGATTGACGGTAGTGCCGATGCGGTTGCACGCAATGCTACGCTCGACACCACGTTGATCGGAGCTCAAACCTTCGGACAATTGACGGGTCTGGGCAATACCGCCCCGATTCTGTATGCCTTGGCCGATTCTACGGACGTCTCCGCCGTCACCATCAGCGCGGGCTCAGCTGGCAACACGTTGTTGATCGACCAGGATGGTGTCGCTAACAATGGCTTTACCACCACGGTGAATACAGGCACGGGTAGCGATGCGGTCAACGTTCAGGCCACTAGTGGCGGCGTGACCTATCTGATCCATGGCCAGAGCGGCACGGATACAGTCACTGTGGGCAGCCTGGCTCCAGTGTCGACCGGCGGTACACTGGCTGGCATCCAGGGTAATATTACCTTCGACAACGCCGGTCAGTTCAACGATATTATCATTGATGACAGCGGCGATGCTGTCGGTCAAACCGCAACTCTGGCCAACCCGGTTGCGGGTCAGGGACGTCTGACCGGACTCGGCACCACGGCAGACATCAACTGGGTCCTGAACGATACCACGTCGGTCGTGGTCAATGGCGGTTCGGGCGGCAACACGATCAATGTGAACCTGACCGACGCTGGCACCTTCCATTCGACGGTGGTTAATTCGGGTACAGGTGCAGATGCCGTCAACATCCTTTCCAGCATTGCCCAGCTCACGGTCAACGCCCAGGACAGTGATGACGTGTTGACCGTTACGGGTGCAGGTTTGCCCGCTGCCACTGCCGTCAATTTGAACGGTGATGGCGGAGATGACAGCTTTGTCATCACCGGTGTGCCGACTGTGAATTCGGATCTGAACATCGACGGTGGTCTGCAAACCACTCCCGATGGCGATTCGATCACCATGAACGGTGCCAACATCGACTCGATCCGTCACTTCCTGCAGACTTCGTCGTCAGGCGTGATTGAATACGATTCGGATGCGATTGATGACGGTGCCAATGAATCCGACGTCGACTACATCGGCCTGGAACCCATCTTCGACAATTCGAATGCCGTGAACCGCGTCTTCGACTTCGGTGCTGGCGACGACCAGGATGTTGTGATCCAGGATGTGGGCGGTGCCGACGGCATTACTCAGATCGCAGCTCCGGCCAACGCCGAATTCGTCAACTTCACTGCTCCGACAGCGACGATGACGGTCAACCTGGGTCTGGGCGACGACATCATCAGCATCGACTCGTTCGACGCTGCGTTCCCCGCGATCCAGATCAACGTGAATGGCGACAGCAACAGTGACGAAATCCGCATTGGTGCAGTGCCGACGGGTGCGACAGTCAACGCCGATACGGACAGCGGCGTTCCGGATCGCGTCATTGTGGGTAGTGTCGCTGGTGTGGCCACGAGCTTCGCGCAATTCAACACAGGCGTGTCGACTCTGGATGGGATTCAAGGCACGATCAATGCCAATGATTCCGGCGGAGTTGGTGAACTCTATGTGGATGACTCGGGCGATGCCACGGGGCGAACCTTCATCCAGGACCCGAATGCGGCTGTGCCCGTGTTCGGTGGTGACGGATTCACGTTGAATCCGACCCACCTGCCTGGGTTTATCAACTACACGGAGAGCATGGAGACCTTCCAGTTGGCGACCGGCAGCGGCGCTGACACCGTGAACGTCAACGGCACGAACGGTGACGGCGTCAACACGTTCTTCGGCAACGGCGGTATCGACACCTTCAACATCCTGGGCGATGGCCTGGGTGGTGACAACACCTTCAATGGTGACGGCGACAATGATGAGTTCAACCTCAACATTACCAACGACATTGGTGTGACGAACGTTCAAGGAACGATCACCAGCCTGGTGCTCGATGGCGGTGCCACGACGGCCAATGATTCGGCCAACCGCAACCGTGCGACGATCAACAATGCCGGTGCGATTGCCGCCCTGAGCTTTGACTGGTCGGCAGGCGGAGCGTTCGACACAGACGTCACCGGGTTCGCGATCGATGTCAATGTGGTGGCCGGTCAAACGGTCCAGTACAACGACACCGTCGGTAACGACACCGTGGTCACGTTGATCGGTCAGACGACCGACGATGAGATCACCGTCGTCCCGACTGACGTGAATGAAGCGGCCGCGTTCATCGGAGGAGACCCCTTCGAAGATACGACCGAACTCCCCTTGGGAGCCAACCTGCCGGGTTATGCCGGTGGTGGCACCGAAGCGGATTTCAGCTTCACCGGGCTGTACAATAACTTCAGCCCGTCGGGAATTACCGTTGACGGCAACGGCTCTGCTGGTCCGGTCGGCGATCAATTGTTCGTCTATGGCCAAACCGAAGGTGGAATCGTTGATCCGGTGGCCTTGGGCGCCGGCTACACGATCTTCACCAACCTGGCGAGCTACACGGCGGGCGAATTGCTGCATGATGTCGGAGTCGGCAATGCTTATGACGACATCTTCGCCTTCGATTCCTTCGTCGCGGTCAACGACTTTGTCACGATCTCGTTGGATCCGAACGACTTCGTCCAGGTTGATCCGACGCTGACCAGCGGCTTGATCATCAATTCCGGTGATGAAGCCACCGCGGGTGTTCCCGATCCGGATTGTGACGGATTCCGCGCCGACTCGATCGCCATATTCATCTCCTCGGTGATTCCGATTACCGTCAACGGTGGTGATCCCCCCAGCAACGGTGTCGATAGCCAGGGTGACGAATTGGAGATCCTGAACACGTTCGACGAAGTCCAGGTGTGGAGCGACAAGACCGTGCCTCCGACGGTCACGTTTGCCTTCTTCCCGTTGGGTGGTGGCACGCTGTTGAACCTGACGGTCAGCTCGATCGAATGCTATGCCCCGATCACCACGAACACCGTGACCCTGGTCGGCGATAACAACGATCCCGCCATCGACCAGACCGACGACTTCATCGTGGTCGGCCAGGATGTGGACAAGAACTTCGGTGGCGATGCTGATGGTGCCAATGAGTTCGTCTTGAACATCAATGGCAGCAACGACATCAAGTTCACCGGTGTGACCCAGTTGAACGCGTTGGGTGATGACCTCACCGCCGCGGGCGACGCGGACCCTGACACGTTGAATCTGACCCCGTATGCCGACTACTCCAATGGCGGCAACCCGCCGAGCTCACCGTTGGGCTGGGGTATCGACACCTTCTTCAACGAAGGTGGCGTGACGGGTGCCGACGATGGCGACGAGCAGGATCTGCTGGTGGTCAATGGTGTCGCTGGCGTCAGCGAAGTCACCGCGATTACACCGTCGGACGAAGAAGATGGACAAGTTCGCGTGGGACATGCCGATGGCACGTTGATCGCCAACATCACCTACATCTCCAATGTGGGCTTCATCTTCCACGGCAACGATGGCTCGGCTGGTGACACGGACCGCCTGGTGCTGAACGGCACCGATGGCGTGAGCCCGGGGACCAGTGGTGATGAGACAGCCGTGGTGAACTACGACAACGCGGGTAATGCCGCCTCGCCGTTCATCACCGTCGCCGATACCAACGGTGTCGGTCTGCTGTACTCGATCCACAACATCACCAACTTCGATATCGTTGAGTTCAACCTGTCCGGTGGCAATGATTCGGTGACGGTCACCGACGGTGCCGGAGCCGGTGGTGCGGGCTTTGCCAACACCACTCTCGACATCGAACTGGGTGACGGCAACGACACGTTCAATGCCACCGCCTCGACGACAGCTCGGTCTTACACTGTCAACGGCGGCGCGGGTGACGACACCCTGACCGGTGGTGCTGGTGTCGACTTCTTCTACGGTAGTCTCGGCAACGACACCATCGATGGCGGCGACGGCAATGACACCATCGACGGTGGCGACGGCATCGATAACCTGACCGGTGGTGTGGGCAACGACGCCATCTATGGTGGCATCGGCAACGACGTCATCCTGGGCGGAGTTGGCGACGACGTGCTCGACGGTGGTGACGGCTTCGACACGATCACCGGTGGAGTCGGCGACGACACCATGACCGGTGGTGAAGACGGAGATCACTTCGTCCTCGCAACTGGCGATGGCAGCGACTACATCGAAGGTGGATCGGGTGCCGACTGGGTCACGTTCACCAGCACCGGTGGTGCAGTGGGCGTCGACGTGGATGGCAACGGCTACGAAATCACCACAGCCACGAATGACGCCGGAATCTATGGCGTTGAAGAATTGGATATCGTCGGTGCCGCGGCCGCTAACGCCATCACCATTGGTGATCTGAGCGGTTCGGGACTGGAATACCTCGACATCACCCTGGGTGCCGCGGCCGACACTGTGTCAGTCGATGGCGAGAACGCTGCCGACGACATTACGGTGTCCACACCGGCCGCTGGTGAAGTCGAAGTCGACGGACTGGCCTATGAACTCCTTATCGAAACCACCACCATCGCCGACACGTTGACGGTGAATGGACGGCAAGGTAATGACACCCTCAAGGCCAACGCTGGCGTCGAAGCTCAAATCGGCATCGTTCTGAACGGTGACGAAGGCGACGACTTCCTGTCAGCTGACGCAACCCTCAATGGCGGTGCCGGCAACGACACTCTCCAAGGTGGTGCTGGCAACGACACCATCAACGGTAACGATGGCGACGATACCATCCTCTTCGCTGCAGGTGGTACCGACAACATCGACGGTGGACTGGGCTTCGATCGTTACGTGATCACGGGCAGCAATGGCCCGACGACGATCACCGTCAGCCAGGCCGCAGCGACAGTCGACGGAGCGACGCAAACCTTCGGCACCTTCGCCGGAATGGAAGTCGTTCTGGTGGACGGTCAAGCCGGTGTCGACAACGTCACGGTCAACTTGACGACCGTGGCCGGTGTGATCCTGGCTGGCTACGGTGATGACGTCGTCAACGGTGCCGGCTCGACCGCTCCGTTGACCATCGACGGTGGTCTGGGCAATGACACCATCACTGGTGGCTCTGCCATTGACTTCCTCCACGGCGATGAAGGCAACGACACCATCACTGGTGGTGCCGGAGCCGACCAGATGTCAGGCGGAGACGGGACCGACACCTTCTTCTGGTCACCTGGCGACGGCAGCGATGTCATCACCGGTGGTGACGACGGAGCCGACAGCCTGGTCTTCAACGGGAACGCCAGTGCGAATGACTTCACTCTGGCCGCCCTCGATGGTCACTTCACCCTGGCGTTGGGTGCGGCGACGGTGAACACGACTGGTGTCGAACACGTCCAGCTCAATGCGCTGGCGGGTAACGACACGGTGGTAATCGGTGATCTGTCCACAACTGAGATCACTTCCATGAACGTGGATCTGGGTGTTGGCGACACGGACTCGGTCACTGTCAACGGGACAACCACCGGAGACAACCTGGCCGTGACCGCACCCAGTGGCACGACGCTGAAGGTTCAAGGATTGACCTACGATCTGAACATCGCCAATGTGGTTAAAGCCAATAGCGATGCCTTGGTTGTCAACGGCAACGAAGGCGACGACACGATCAAGGCCAATGCCGGTGTTGATGCCGCTGTTTTGATCACCTTCAACGGTAACGACGGCAATGACTTCCTGTCAGCCGACGCGACGCTGAATGGTGGCAACGGGGACGATACGCTGGTGGGTGGTGTCGGTGACGACACGCTCGATGGCGGTGCCGGTGACGATCTCCTCACTGGAGGTACCGGTATCGATTCATTCACTGGCGGCGGTGGTTACGATACCATCGTTGAGACGCGCAACGCTGACTTCACCTTGACCAATACGACGTTGGTCATTGGTGCGGAAGGCACTGACACTCTCACCGATTTGATCGAAAACGCCATTCTGTCAGGTCGCCAGAGCCCGAATGTCTTCACGATCGGTGCCTTCTCTGGAGATACGACAATCGACGGTGCGGGTGGCTCGGATACGGTTGACTTCTCAACCGCAACCCAGGCGATTCACATCGATTTGGATGCCGTCGGCCAGGACCAGATCATCAACTTTGCCGGTCGCACAATTGTGTTCGCCGACGTGATCGAGAATTTGACGGCCACGCCGTTCAATGACACGATCAATGTCGACATCGCCCAGTTCAACCGGTTCATTGACGGTGGAATCGAAGATTCGATTCCTCCTGGCGACCGCTTGAATGTCGATCTGTTGGGTTCCAATGCCACCAGCACCAAGGTGCCGAATGGCAAACTCGGCAGCTTCGACGGTACGGTTAATGGATCTGGGTTCACTGGAACCATCAGCTACGTCGACATCGAAACTCTGGTAATCAAGGGTGCGAACTCGACACCGCCAGACTTCTCGGCGGCTGTTCAATACGACATGGGTGACGGACCGCGTGGTGTCATCACTGCTGACTTCGACGGTGACGGTATCCTCGATATGGCCACCGCCAACAGCCTCAGCAATGACATCAGCGTGCGGTTGGGTGATGGATTCGGCAACTTCGGTGCCGTGACCACTTACTCGGCCGGTGGCAAGAAGGCCAAGCAGACCACGACCATCGCCGGTGGCGACGTGGATGGAGACGGTGACATTGATCTGGTGGTCACGAACCGCAAGACCAACAATGTCAGCGTGTTGCTGGGCAACGGCGACGGTACCTTCGGGGCCGCCACGTTGTACGACACGGGTGTCAAGAAGTCGGGTAAGTTCCCGACCGCTGTGAAACTCGGTGACATGGATGGCGACGGCAACCTGGACATCGTGACCGCGAATTCCAACGTCGGCAAGAATGGCAGCTTCAGCATCCTGTTGGGTGATGGTGCTGGTTCATTCGGTACGGCCAACGTCACCGCAACCAAGGGTCGCCGTCCTCGCGATCTGGTGTTGATTGACGTCGACACCGACGGCAACCTGGACGTGGTCGCCACGAACCTGTTCAGCAAGAGTGTCTTCGTCCTGAACGGCGACGGAGCCGGTGGCCTGGGTGCACCGACCTCCATCGACGTGGCCATCATGCCGAACTCCATCATTGAAGGCGACTTCAATGGTGACGGCATCCTGGACGTGGTCACGACGTCGCTGATCTCACCGCGGCTCAGCCTCCTGCTGGGCAACGGCACCGGCTTCGATCCGGTCAAGGAAATCAAGTACCCGGCCACCAAGCTGGATATTTCGATCAACACGGCCGACATCAACGGCGACGGCAACCTCGACTTGTTGATTGCCAACCGCAACGACAACACGTTGAGCTACATGCTCGGCAATGGTAACGGTTCGTTCCAGAACCGCGTCGACTTCAAGACGGGCAACACGATCTTCCGTGAACCAGTCTCGATCGCGGTCGGTGACTTCAACAATGATGGTGCGATCGACTTGATGGTCGCGAACGCCGCATCTGATGACGTCAGCGTTCTGATCCACGTCGGGATCGTGTAACGAGAAGTGAAGCAACCTGTCATCGCAGGCACCGGGTTGATCTTAGTGATCAACTCGGTGGCCAGCGGCAGGCTGATGAATTAGCGGGATAGGGCTGGGGCCGTGGCATTCGGGGTGAATGCGACAGCCCCAGCCCTATCTTTTTCTTTGCGCGGTTGTGGACTGGGTGTCTGTGAAGGTGTTGGGTAGAATTTGCGTTTTCAGGAATGGGACTTATGGGATCATACACGCGAAATCATAGGTCCCATCCGTCGTATAAGTCCCATAAGTCCCATTCCCTCCGCACCTAAACACCACCAGCCTCCCGCGCCCGCCCCAGCAGGAACTCCTGCTCCCGGGCATTGCGCGTCAGTCCCGCTGCCCGTTCAAATTCTTCCTTGGCTTCCGCAAGCCGCCCCAGCTTCACCAGAAAATCCCCCCGCACGCTCGGCAACAGGTGATAGCTGCGCAAGGTCGGCTCATCCTTCAGCGAATCGACGATCTCCAGTCCCGCTGCGGGCCCCCTGTTGGTTATACACAAGTACGTCAAGTTTTCTGGGGAGCCGCCCCCCAGCGGCACGAGATTTGCGCCAGCATTTAAGACAGAAGTGTTCTGCCTTAAATGCATGGAGCAAGATGATGTGCGAAGG
>JAKFVC010000197.1 GCA_021732415.1 Planctomycetaceae bacterium | reverse complement strand
CAAAGTGAAAGTGGTTACCAGAAGAAGCTATGGCTTTCGCACTGCAAACGTCGCGAAACTCGCGCTATTACACAACCTTGGGCACCTTCCTGAGCCCAAATCAACCCACACATTTTGCTGACGAACCAGAAATCAAGGTCGCGATCCCACAGGGATCGCGACCTTGATTGGTCTTAAATTAGCGTTGATTAGCGTAGATTAGTGTTCCAAAACTCTTTTTTATTTCGAGACGTTGGCCAACGGTTGCTTGACCTCAACTGGCTTTTTGACGTGCAGAATCACCGGCCACGAGGTCTGATTCCCTTCCTCCTGAGACTTCAGATGGAAGGTTCGTGACTGCTCGGGCACCCAATCGGCCGCGGTCAGGAAGAAGACTCGCTCGGTTTGACCTTCGACGATCATCAGTCCGTTCAACCCGATGTTGTCCACAATGACACCATGCGGCAGGTTCTGGTTGATAGCCTCGAACTGCACGCGGCCTTCATAACCTCGCCGTTCGATCCGCACGCGAGCGGTAATCGTCTGGCCGGGGGCGATCGTAATCTCTGCGGGCACAGGCAATGCATTCGGGTCGGGAGACGCGGTCGCCGGCTGGGCTTCCATCGGCAGGATCTGGACCAGAATCTTCGGCGCATCACCCAGCTTGATCTCGCCAAAATTGGTGACGGGCTTCATGACTTCTTTCCCGTCAACGGTGGCCGTCGCGGTGATTTCGATCGCTTTGTTCTGTTCGGCAGTCGGTGCCTTGGCGGACGGCAGCGTGTTGATTGTTCCGCGGGCGATATTGTGACCGGCGGGAATGATCAGCGGAGTAGTGACCCCAAAACCGGGGGGCAGATTCTTGATGTCGACTCGAATCTCGCCATCGAATTCGTCGAGACGATTGGCGGTGACGGAGAACTCTTTACCACTGCCCACATTGATGGTCGGAGCGGCACCCACGAGCGTGACTTCAAAGTTCGGCCGCGAGGGGCGAATGGTCAACGTGTATTTGTAATCCTCGCCCTGGAAGCCACGGACGTCCGTCACTTTGACCAGATAGGTTCCATCCGCCGGCGCCGTGAACGTCAACCGGGAATCGCTCCCCAACTTGCGCAAGCCGTCGTCATCGTTCTCGTAATAGAGCGGAAAGGTCGGCAGTCCGTTCGGCACCAGTGGCTCGCCGACGGCCCGAGGCACGACCGTATAACAAGGCTCGTTGACGGAGTGCGAGGTGGGCGTCGTATCGAAATAGCCGCGGCGCGAGCCTTCGTGAGGATAGAAACTGAACCCGGAATCGGGACCACGCGGAGCCAGAAACAGCTTCACGATTTCGCCGTTCAGATAGAGGTACTCGTTGAGCTTCATCTCTTCCCAATTGCGAACCCGGCAATCGCGTGCGTTGGAATCAATGCCGCGGAAAGTAATGTAAGAATCGCGGACGGCCTGCAGGACCAATCGCTGGATGGGCTGGCCGTCGGCCGTCAGGATCTCCAGTTTGGAATCGAGGGGCGACTTGGACTGCGCGGCGTTGATTTCAAACACCCACTGCTGTCCCGCCTTGGCATCGAAGCGATAGAGGTCCGCGTCCCCCTGCTGTCCGTTGCGATTCGCGAAAATGGCCCCGGTAACGGTAGCGGGTAGAGTGACCGCTTGAGCTTCTCCGGGTAGATCGTTGGCTTCGTGCTCGGCGATGGCATTCATGGGAGCGTCGGGAATTGGAGTGCCGGCGACAGCCACCGGTTTCGTCTCACTGGCAGAGCCCGTTCCCGGCTTGACCGCATAGAACTGCAATGAACCATCCATGCGGCCTAGGACAAACCGATCGCCAGCGGGACTCCACGCCAACGCGGCGGTGATATCAGGCTGTTTTTCGAAGACGTAGGTCTGAGTATAAGTGGTTGCATCCCACAGTTTCACGGTACGATCTTCAGAGACCGAGACCAACTGCTTGCCATCTTTGGAGAAAGCCAGCTGAACCAGCGGCCCTTCATGAGCAAAACGAGCGACTAGCAGCGGATGAATCTGCGGGACGTCAGCCGACATGAATTTCCAGACTCGCAGACGATTGTCGACACCACCCGCCACGACCGCCTGACCATCGGGACTGAAACTGACGCAGAACTGCTCCTTCAGCGGTTGGCTGAGTGTATCGAGCCGAATCCCCGTGGAGACCTGCCACAACTTCACGGTCTGGTCACCACTGGCGCTGGCGACGACTGTGCCGGCGGGGTTGAATGCCAGATTATAAATCGCATCATTGTGCCCCTTCAGCGTCCGGAGTTGTTCGCCCGTCTCCGCATTCCAGAGAATGATTTGACGATCATAGCTGCCCGTGGCGAGCACCTTGCCGTCAGGACTGAGCGCCGCGGCAAACAGGATGTCGCGATGTCCGTCGAACTGCCTGACGAGTTTGTTCGTAGCAACATCCCACAGCGTGGCCTGACCCCGCAATCCAGTGACACCCGAGGCGATCACCAGCAGGCGGCCATCGGCAGAGAACTTGACTGAGTTCACTTTGCCCGGTTGATTGGCGATGACGCCGACTGGTTGTTGGGTTTCGGCATTCAACAGTTGCACTTCAGCGAAGCGGGCGACCGCGAGCAATTTACCATCGGGCGACCACGCCACTGCGGTGACAGCCTTGGGCTTCTTCGCGGCGGCCAGCTTGGGAGTATTGAGTGTCAGCGGCAGTGGCTCGGCACCCTTCGGGCCCACCGCTCCCGCATCGATCCACGCCTTTAACAGGGCGATTTCTTCCGGCTTGGGACCGGGTTCATTCTTGGGCGGCATGGCCGGTTTGACCTGGCCTGTCAGCATGCGGATCAGGCGGCTGGATTTGGAATCACCGGCCAGAATGGCTGGCCCGCGTGGTCCGCCCTTTTGGAGATCGGCGAACGATTCCAGAGAAAACTCGCCTTCCAGTTCGGTCGCGTTGTGGCAACCGACGCAGTATTTCTTGAGGATCGGCGCCACATGCTGTTCGTAGCTGGGTGCCGGTTCGGCGGCAACACAGGTCGCTGTGCAAAGTACGACAGACGCAATGCTGAAAATCACAGATCGCATAACTAAGACCTTTAAAAATCTGCTTAGGCGAGCCGGGCGGCGTAAGCCCCCGGATTCCTTGGCCTTTTATGATTTCAGATTTTTTAGCCACAGATTGACACAGATGAAACACAGATAAAGACCACGGATAATGGAGTCGTTTGGATAATCAGAGGTCGGTCAAAATATCGATTCGACAGTGTCCAGCTATCGTTGCAAACGATGGTCCCAATCTGTGTTTCATCTGTGTCAATCTGTGGCTAAAACTCTTCGTAATTTCGATCGCATCCGCCAACGAACTAATGATTGAACAAGAACTCACGGCTGCTGAAGATGCTCCACAGCACATCCTCCAGAGCTTCACGACGGCTGCTTTCGGGTGTCTCCGCCAGCAGCGCCAGCGTCCGGGATTTCTCGTCAGCCGTCGGGAATCTCGAGAGGGCCTGTAAGTAGGCTTCCTCCATGACTTGCTCATTCGACTGGTTGGCCGCCAGCAGTTTGCCGATGCGGTTGTCAGTCGCTTTTAGCTTGTGGTTGATCGTGTCACCGTTGGAAATGTGCAGCACTTGCACCATGCTCGGCTCTTCACTGCGTTCGCATTCGCAGGTGATTTCTCGCGTGTTGCGGCCGAATGCTTTCAGGAAGTAGGAAGCGACCGCTGAGTCATGCAGTTGGATGGCTCGCGTTCCCTTGGGGTAGGCGTCGGTCTTGGCCTTATCGCTTCCGGGGAATGTGACTTCGGTGAATTCCGAGGGCACATCGGTCACCTGGCTGATGGCATCCAACAGGACCTCGGCCATAAGTCGCTTGGGATAATAGCGCGAGTAGAATCGCTTCTCATCTTTGTTTTCTGCCAACGCCTGGCTGGTCCGTTGGTAAGTCTTCGACTGCAGGATGGCCCGTATCAGTGACTTCAGGTCGTACTTGTTGTCGACGAGATATTTTGCAGATGCGGCGAGCAACGCTTCGTTGCTCGCAGGGTTCGAGATTCGCAGATCATCGACCGCCTCGACGATGCCAACATTGAAGAAGTTCGCCCACACGCGATTGGTGATGGCCCGGCTGAAGTACGGATTTTCGGGAGCCGTCAGCCAGGCGGCCAACGCGATCCGGCGATCGACTGTGGAGTTGAACTCCAGCGGTTGACCGTCGAGAGGTGTCGGTGCTTGAGGCTTGCCGGTCAGGGGCTGAATCAGGTCGCCCTTCGTCGCCACGTACAACGTGCGGACGCCATCGCCGCTGCGGAAATCACCGCCCCACCCTTTGGCCCGTACTCGAGCAAACAGATTCGCGAAGCCGTAGTATTGGTTATTGGTCCATTTCTCCAACGGATGGTTGTGACACTTCGCACAACCGATCGACAAGCCGAGGAACGCCTGGCTGGTGTTTTCGGCCATCTCTTCGGGGTCTTGATGCAGGGCGTAGAAATTGGTCGCCCCGTGTTCCAGACTACTTCCCTGGGAGGTCACAATCTGCCGGGCAAACTCGTCCCACGGGACATTATCGGCGACCTGCTTGTGGATCCAGTCGTAGTACGCCTTGACCGGTTTCGGTCGGAGTTTCTGGCCGTTGATCAACAAGAGGTCGGACCATTTGTAGGTCCAGTAGTCGACGAACTCCGGCCGGGCCAGCAGTGATTCGACGACTTTGTCACGCTTGTCGGAGGCCGTGTCGCTCAGGAAGGCTCGAACTTCATCCGGCTTGGGCAGAGTCCCAATCGTGTCGAGATAGGCTCGCCGCAGGAATTCGGCGTCACTGGCTGGCGGAGATGGCGGCAACCGCAACCGTTCGAGTTGGGCCAGCACGAGATCGTCGATAAAGTTGCGTCGTTCGGCCTTGGAATAGGTCTCCGGGCTGACCTGGTTGGGATAGGGAGACGTGATGCGCGCGACAACGATCCGGCTGGAGAACCAACCGGTAATGGCCCCTTCTCCGTATCCGATGATGGAGATTTTTCCATGATCGTCGACATTCGCGACGGTTTCATTCGCGGAGGTGTATTTGGTCCAGCGAGTCACGTCTTCCGTTTGGCCGTTTGAGTAGATCGCGCGCACCTGGAGTTGCTCGGTCTTGGATTTGTCGAGGACCGTCGCTGCGGGGGTGACCTCCAGGCGTTCAATGACCGGGTCTTGATCACTCGGCCCGGGTGCCCCTGCGGAAATCCAATTGGCGATGATTTTGTAGTCGAGAGAATCGACATCGAATCGCAGGCCACCCTTGTGCGGGACGGCTCCTGACGGCTTGGTCAACAGCAGACTGGAACCGGGGTCCGCTAGCTCCACGCGCCGGCCACGAGCCTGCTTGGTGATGGCGTGGTAGTCGGAGATCGGATCATAGGCACGGAGCGAGAGCTTGAAGCCCCCCTTCCCTGCCAAGGCCCCGTGGCACGCACCCGAATTGCAGCCCGACTTAGACAGCACCGGCAGCACTTGATTGCGGAAATTGGGCACGTCGGGGGCTTCCGCATGTACGGACAGCGGTGCAGCTAACAGACACATTAGGACGAGCGAGCGCATTGCAGAGACCCAGGTGCGAGAAAAAGAACTCAAGTAACCACGAATCACACCAATGACACGAATAATTAAGTAGGGAAACACGGATCTGAAGGCAGGCTCGAAAGTACGTGGACCTGAGCGGACCTCGTCCAGTTTGGCTCCCTCATTTTGATTATTCGTGTGTTTCGCGTAATTCGTGGTTTCAAATCGTGTCGTCAGCGGCCGACAGATTTCGATGGAATTAGAACAACTCTTTGATTTCGTGCTTGCCGAAATCGACGATCGGGAACGGTCGCCCTGACGGTCCAGGCAGCTTGGTTTCGAGATCGAGACCCAGGCTATGGAAAATCGTGGCGACGACATCGCCGGGATCGGTGGGACGTTCGGCAGGGACGCCACCGATGGGATCGCTGCGGCCGACAATCCGGCCCCCCTTCACGCCGCCGCCCGCGTAGTACGTCGAGAAGCACTGCGGCCAGTGATCGCGACCACCCGCGGGGTTGACGCGCGGCGTGCGGCCGAACTCAGCCAGGTTGCACACCAGAGTTGAATCGAGCATCCCGCGGTCGGCCAAGTCGCTGATCAACGCTGAGTAGGCTTGATCGTACATCGGGGCGACGATGTTCTTCATCCCCTCGATCGAAGTAAACGGCTTGGAACCGTGGATGTCCCAGGTGATTTCATCGAACACCGTCAGAAACGTGTTGATGGTGACAAAGCGCACGCCAGCTTCGATCAACCGCCGCGACAACAGGCAGCACTGACCGAAGCGGTTCATGCCGTAACGTTCGCGGGTGGCGAGCGATTCTTTCGACAAGTCGAACGCTTCGCGGGCTTGCGTGCTGGTCATCAAGCGATAGGCGACCTGGAAATTGGTGTCGAGCAGTTTGGCATCGTCGCTCGTTTCAAAGTCTTTGACGGTTTCATCCACGATCTGCCGCAGTTTCTTGCGACGGTCGAGGCGGACAGTGCCGATTTCTTGGGGCGGCAGCAAGTCGGGCACTTTGAAGTTGGGCTGTGAGGGATCGGCGGACAACACGAAAGGATCCTGGCCCTTGCCCAAGAAACCACCCGCTTGGCCGTTAGGAAGATTTCCGCCACCACGGCCCATGGTCTCGGGCAAAATGACGTGTGGCGGGAGGTCCGATTTGCGTCCCTTGAGATAGCTGAGTACGGCGCCGGCGTGTGGTGTGTTGATCCCGCCGCTGAATTGCCGCCCGGTCTGCATCATCTGCCAGCCCGCATCATGTACGGCGGCCGACGTGTGATAGCACGAGCGGACGATCGAAAACTTGTCGGCGACTTCGGCGTGTCGCGGGAAGATTTCTGAAATCTGAATGTCGGCCGACTTGGTGTTGATCGGTTGGAACGGGCCACGAATCTCGGCGGGAGCTTCGGGCTTCATGTCAAACGTATCAAGCTGGCTGGGGGCGCCCAGGTTGAAGATCATGATGCAGGCTTTTTCGCGCGCTGCGGGGTCGACTGACCCTTGCTGTTGGGCCGCAATGTATTGCGGTAATGAGAGTCCGACGGCTCCCAAAGTCCCGACCTGTAGAAAATCGCGACGTGAGACCCCGTCGCATGTGTGGGCAGATCCTTGTCCGGTGAATTCCAACATCGCCCATACTCCCGTGGATCAGAAAGAGCCAATAATGATGCCCAATTTCGCTCCCGCGGGGTGAATGGCTGAAATTCGCCAAATTCCGGACGCGGGAGACCCATCAAGATTAGCAGATCTGTCCGCTGAAATCGACCACAGATCAAGTTTTCGTCCCTCATTTTTACGACTGTTTCCGAAAAGGAATTCGCTCGCATGCGTTTAGGTAAACGTGAAGGTTAAATTCACTTTAGAGGGACTACGCGGGTTGCTGTACGGTCTGCAGCGGGGGATACTGAGTGACTTAAGCCCCAAGGGGGCGCGCTAGGCCAGCCCAGGGCAACGCCCTGGGTTATGAGCCCAATAGTGCTCTAAGCCCTGAAGGGGCGCGCCCCTTCAGGGCTTAGAGCGTTGTTCTTGATGCTCACCCAGGGCGATGCCCTGGGCTGGCCTAGCGCGCCCCCTTGGGGCTGAGAATTAGCAAATGCCTTCTTCGTGACTTTATCTGAAGAAGAAGTCTCCTCGGACGAATCGCCCATCATGCCCCGCCTGCTCATCGTCGAAGATCAGATTCCGCTGCTGGAGAGCCTGACTCGGGGATTGCGTGAAGAAGGTTACGAAGTCCTGCCGGCTGCGACCGTGGCCGAGGGGCTGGTTCATCTCCACGCTCAGCCGGTTGACGTCATCGTACTGGATCTGATGCTGCCCGATCGGGACGGCCTGAGTCTGATTCGCGAATTACGAACTACGGGGTTTGTGAATCCCATTCTGATCATCACCGCACGCGACGCCGTTGAGGATCGCGTGATCGGTTTGGATACGGGTGCTGACGACTATTTGATCAAGCCGTTCTCTTTTGAAGAATTGCTGGCGCGCTTGCGAGCCATTATGCGACGACCAGGTTTGACGCCTGAATCTGTCTTGCGAGTGGCCGATCTGGAACTCAATTTGCTGACCCGCGATGTCACGCGTGATGGGCAGTCGATCGACCTGACACAGCGCCAATTTGAACTTCTGGAGTGTCTGGTGCGGCACACTGGTACGGTCGTTTCTCGCGAGATAATCGCTCGCGAAGTCTGGGAAGAAGCCACTGCGACTTGGACGAACGTGATTGAAGTTCAGATCAATCATCTGCGGCGCAAAATTGAACGACCGGGATGGTCGCCCCTGCTGCACACGATCCGCGGGGAAGGCTATCTGCTGGGAGTTCGGTCATGAAGCGGTTGAATGTCCGTTGGCGGCTAACGTTGTGGTACGGGGCCGTATTGACCGCCATCGTGATCGGGTTCGGCGTGTGCGTCTATGTCATGATGGCCCGCCATCTGTTGGTGCGGACCGACTTCGAGCTCGACGAGGAATTGCAGGAATTGGCGGTCGAAGTGGGGCTCGCGAAAGATGAGGCGATGCTGCAGGAGCAACTGCGCACCCGCTTCTATCAGCACCTGACGTTCAACTTTCAGATCTCGCGGCTGGAAGGGAAGTTACTGTTTCGCAGTGCGGGGTTAGAGGGGACCGAAGATCTCATTCCGCACCGGGACCTGCCAGTCTCGACTGAAGTGACTTATCGACAGAATTATCGGTTGCCGAAATGGGGAGCGATGCGGGTGGCGAGCCGCATCGTTCGAGGACCTGGCGTCAGTGTGTTGACACAGGTGACGATGCCGTTGGAAGAGAATGAACGCGAGTTGCGGGCGTTATTGATGACGTTGCTTTCTGCGGCGCCACTGGCCGTTATGGCGGCAGTCGGAGGCGGCAATTTCCTTGCTCGACATGCGATGGCGCCGGTCTACCGGATGGCGGCGACCGCGGCGTTGATTACTGGCTCGCGTCTGACGACGCGCATCGAAATTGAAAACCCGGACGACGAGTTGGGAAACCTCGCCGCGACTTTGAATTCCATGATGGATCGACTCGAGCAGGCGGTCGAAGAGTTGCGCCGGTTTACCGCTGATGCGGCGCATGAATTGCGAACGCCGTTGGCGGTGTTGCAAACGGAGGTCGAAATCGCCCTTAGAACACCGCGCTCTGCGGAAGAATACCGGCGCGTGCTGGAAGTGACCTGGGGAGAATCGAAACGACTGACCCGGCTGACTGACCAGTTACTCCAATTGTCCCGGCACGATAGTGGTCTGCAGCTGCGACGGCACGACGAGGTGCCATTTGACGCTTTGATCGCGGACATCGTGGAACAACTGCGCCTGCTGGCCGAGAAAAAAGGGGTGACACTCGAAGTCGGTCCATTGCAGGAATGGATTGTGATTGGAGACGACATTCAGCTCGGGCAACTGTTGTTTAATCTGCTCGACAATGCGATCAAATTTACTCCCGCCCGCGGACACGTCAGGGTGCAGGGGCAGGCTCGATCGGGGCAACTGGTGGTGGCGATTTCTGACACGGGCATTGGTATTCCCGCCGAGGATCTGCCATTTCTGGGCCGGCGGTTCTATCGCGCGGATAAATCTCGCAACGAGAAAACCGGCGGCACAGGATTGGGGCTGGCGATTTCTAAGGCAATTGTCGAAGCCCATGGTGGGACGCTCACGATTGAGAGCGAAGTCCGAGTGGGAACAACGGTTCGGATCACTCTGCCGCTAACTGTTGCGAGCGCGGGATCCGTTTAGCGGAGCCGTCAGACCCCCGTGGCGGACGCTGCTAGCGTCCGTAAAAACTCGGACGCTAGCAGCGTCCGCCACGGGGGCTTTGCGTTATACTCAGCGCGTCGAGATCGTCGCTGCATTGAGCTATCAACATGTAAAGGTGTGTTCGCGTGGATGAAACTGAAGTGCTATTAAATCGAGTCACTGAGCTGGAAATCCGCTGCATGCAGTTGCAGCAGGATTTCGACGCGTTAAATGAGGTAGTCCTGGGGCAACAGCGAGAATTGATCGTGTGGCGCGCGGCCTTCGCGCGGTTTGAAACTCGTTTGGACAATCTTGCCGATCCCGAACCTCCCCGCGACCCGCTGGCTGAACGGCCTCCACATTATTAGCATGGTAGGCGTATCGGTCTTCGCGGATTGAGGAGGGCGTTCGTTCCGATCCTGCTGCGAGAGATCGCCGGCGGGTCATGATGATCTGCGGTGTCGAAATTGTGGCCAGGTCAGGAGACTCCAGCCACAATGTTTTTCATCTGTTTATCAATGCCAACAAAACCTCTGCGTCAGTTCAGAACCTCGTGAAATATCGCAGTTCTGAACTTCTCACAACCGGTTTTGTGGGTTTCCTAGTCACGGACGGTTGCATGAGCCAGGAACAACGGCCCTACTATCCCGGTTTGGATGGGGTCCTCGCGGGGGAGACGGCAATCTCCACCATTGAGGGCGGCCTTCAATATTACGGGTACGCGGTTCGCGATCTGGCGGAAGATGCCACCTTCGAGGAAGTCGCTCATCTGTTGCTGCGCGGCCGTTTGCCATCCGAAGAGGAACTGGCAGACTTTGAGGCCATCCTGGTCGAAGCGAGTATGGTGCCGGAAGAAGTCATTGACTTCATGGCGACGATTCCACTCCATGTGAACGAAATGGACGTGCTGCGGACCACGGTCAGTGCCCTGGCCCATTGGGATGAAGATCCTTCCGGGACCTCCAATGTGACGAAGGCCGAGCGTCTGCTCGGACAGATTCCGATTCTGATCGCCGCCCGCTACCGCCAACGGATGGGCTTACGAGTCCTGCAGCCACAGCCGGATCTCAGCGTTGCGGCGAATTTGCTCTATTTGATCACCGGAGAAGAACCCTCGCCGACTCAAGAACGGGCGATGGATGTCTCGTTGATTCTGTATGCCGAGCATGAGTTCAACGCCTCCACATTTACTGCGAGAGTCGTCACCTCGACCCTCTCCGATCTGCATTCGGCCGTCGTCGCCGCCATTGGTGCCTTGAAAGGTCCGTTACACGGCGGCGCCAACGAGCAAGTGCTCAAGCAACTGCAAGAGATCGGTTCACCGAACAATGCCGAAGCCTGGTTTCGGGACATGGTTGGCACGAAGCAACGCCTGATGGGATTCGGCCACCGCGTCTATAAGGAAGGTGATCCGCGAGCCTACGTGCTGAAGGATTACTGCGTCCGTCTGGCTGAAGAACGAGGCCAGCTGGAACTGGAACGCACTGCCGAGATCATCGAACGGCTGGCTCGCGATACAAAGGGCCTCTATCCGAATCTCGATTGGCCCAGTGCCCGGCTGTATCACTACCTCGGACTGGACGTCGATCTGTTTACGCCCCTGTTTGTGGCCAGTCGAGTCTCCGGTTGGTGTGCCCACATCATCGAGCAATCCCAGCACAATCGCCTGATCCGCCCGCGAGCCCGATACATCGGTCAGACAGGTTTGACGTTTGAACCACTCAGTGAACGCGAGAGCGCAGAGTAATCGTCTTGTCATTCTTCGACCCTGGAAGGGTCGCAGAGAGTAGCCGGTGGTTGAGCGCAGCGACACCACCGGAATACGTTCGACAAAAGAATTCCGACCCTGGAAGGGTCGCAGAAACGTTGCTCTGCGACCCATCCAGGGTCGAAAACACTCGATGGGTCACTATCCGGTGGTGTCGCTGCGCTCAACCACCGGCTACTCTCTTTAATCCCTCAGGGATATTTGCGACTAGGTGATCGTACGCTATCTCACTAAGGCGTCACAAGAATTCTTACGAATTCTTCTACCCATTCAAGGAACTTAAATACCTCGCCACCGCATCATGCCACGGTGGCATGTGCCCGTGCAACACGCCGGCGGCCTTGTCGCAATTCAACAAGGAATTAGCTGGTCGTCGTGCCTTGGCTCCAAATTCGGCGGTCGAAATCGCTTCGATGGTGGCGTTCACATTCGCGATCTCAAAGATTTCGCGGGTGAAGTCGTACCATGTCGTTTGCCCGCGGTTCGTCAGATGATAGAGGCCAAACGCCTCGGTCTGGATCAAGTCAACCAACGCCTCCGCAAGATCCGCAGCCGAAGTGGGAGTGCAGTATTGGTCATCCACTACTCGGACATGACCACGTTCGCGACCTAGCCGCAGCATCGTCTTGACGAAATTACCTTTACCTACTGCTTCCGCATGACCGTATAGACCACACGTTCGAACCACATAGTGCTGAGGGCACAGGCTTCGCACAAAGTACTCACCGGCGAGCTTTGACAGCCCGTACGCGCCCAGCGGGCCAGGAGTATCCGTTTCGCTGTACGGAGTGTCTCTGGCATCCAGCCCAAACACATAGTCGGAGCTGACATGCAGTAGCGGGATCGATCGCTCGGCACAGGCAAGCGCCAGATTGCGCGGCCCGAGGGCGTTCACCGCATAGGCGACCTGGGGCTCGTCTTCTGCCTTGTCGACCCAGTTATAAGCCGCAGCGTTGATCACGAAGTCGGGATCTGCGGCAATCAAGGCCTGACGAACGCTGAGCGGATCCGAGATTTCAAGCTGACTGTGTCGGATGGCAATCGCGCGTTCACCCAACAGTCGGCGGAACTCCGATCCAAGCTGCCCGCTGGCGCCGATGATGGCAATTCGCTGATATTGATAAGGTGGCACGCGTTGCTCGATTGTTAAAGACGTATCGTGGGACGGGCCTGGAGACCCGTCCCACTATGACGTCAGGCCAGAATCGGCACAACGTGCCGTTGCAATTCACCGCCCGTCACGTGAACCTTCTTGTCTGCATCCACATACACGTTGATCTCTGATCGCACGCCGAACTCCGGCAGGTAAATCCCTGGCTCCACGGAGAAACACGTTCGAGGCAGAATTCGCCGTTGTTCGTGCGTCTCGAGGTTGTCCATATTCGCGCCATTGCCGTGCGTTTCCTGGCCGATGCTGTGTCCGGTGCGATGGACGAAGGCGTGGCCGTAACCTGCCGCTATGATGACATCCCGCGCGGCTTGGTCGACTTGCCAGCCTTGCAAGTCTTTTCCGGTCGCGAAGGCTTCTCGCACACACTCAATGGCCGCATCCCGGGCTCGGGCGACGATCTGAAAAATCGTCTCATATTTTTCGGGGACAGTCTCGCCGATAAATCCGACTCGGGTGAGATCGCTATACACAGCACGGGGTTGATCGAGTTTCGCCCACAGGTCTACCAGCACAAAGTCGCCGGCCTTCAATGGTGCATTCCCCGTCTCATAATGCGGGTCGCCGCTGTGCGGACCAACTCCCACGATGGGCGCGTGATAGGTGGTCATGCCATGCTCGGCAAAGTGCCGCATGATCTCGTCCTGCACGTCGCGTTCGGTGATGGCTGTTCCCGAGCGGATCCGGTCGGCAATGAATTTCCACGCGCGAGAATAAGCCGAGTCTGTATGCTTCGCGGCCTCCAGATGACTGGCCCACTGGGCATCGTCCCATGTGGCTTCAAACAGTTGAATCAGATCTCCAGAAGGAATGGGTTCAGCACCACAGGCGCGGACGAGTTCCACAGTCCCGGCATCGACCTTGGAGATGTACGGGTTGGCGTTGCGCGGCGAGTACTCCATCGCGACTCGGGATTGACCAGCGACCAGTTTCTGCACGCCGGCTTCTAACTCTTGCCAAGTGAGGTACACAGTCTTGTCACCCGGCAGATGATCGAGCGCCCCCTGCTCAATCCGGTGAACCAGCTTGCGAGGCGTTCCGTCGGCCGGGATGTAGTAAAAGAAGCGCCGCGAGCCAATGGGTTGTTCGCCGAGATCCAGGATGCGGCGGGCGAGAATGTTGCTGCCGCGAAAATCATACAGCAGCCAGCCATCGAGTTGAAAGTTTTTTAAGGCCTGCTGGATGGCGGACAAATCAAACATGGATGATGTCTCAGAAGAGTGAGGGAAGCGGCACGATTGCGAATGGCATTATGATAATCGATGCACCAGTGCAATCGAAGAGATCCGTCGCGCGATCTGACATCGATGTTAGATAGGAGGGAGTTTCATCCACAGATTTCGCAGATGACGCAGATGAAGAAAGGCGTAACTCTTTGGTCGAAAGCCGTGGCTCATGAAGTTTGACGCCCGAATCACTGATTTGATCAGGGATTGAGCTGAAATGCATTGACCCCGGAGGGGTCGCAGAGAGTAGCCGGTGGTTGAGGAGCGGAGCGACGACACCACCGGATAGTGTCCCATCGCATCCCCGATCCTGAAGGGATCGCAGAGCGTTAATAACTCGTTCGACCGAAACTGCATTCCCTCTGGCATCCCTTCAGTATGCGATCATATTGATGAACTGACCGGTGGTGTCGTCGCTCCGCTCCTCAACCACCGGCCACTCTCTTTAATCCCTCCGGGATACGTTCGAATATGCGATCGCACCGTCCCCTCAAACGCTGCAGAAAGGCATTTTCTCTGCGTCATCTGCGAAATCTGTGGATCGCATTTGCTCGCGGACTACGAGCGTCCGTTTATTGGTGCTGAGCTTCCCTACTTGCAACAGAACCAGCGTCGTGTTTGCACCCAGCAATCGTGGGAGCATTCCTTCGTCCCCTGCCACGCTCGGCCGTACCAGGTTTCGCTGACGACCGCGGGTGGTTCGGGTGGTTCGGGCAGATTGTGCGTGGTTCCTGTTTGATAGACGTTGTAATTGGTCAAGCTCGTGACGAGGTCTGCAGGGGAAACACGTGTCGGATTGGTGGAGCTCAGATGTTGACTGGCAACGAGCGCATCGGTCAGATATTCGGAACAATGCAGGCCCTGACAGCGGCGTCCGGTGGCAAAGTGTTTGACGTCATACGGCCGTCCAACTTGTGCCTGCAGATGCTTTTCGAAGGCCGCGGCCTGGGTTTCCGAAAAGGCCTTCGTTGGATGCAATAATTGGACATCGGTCGGCCTCTGCGACATCAAATAATCTGCGAGGGGCAATACGCGGACTCCTGTTTGTGGAACCGTGTCATATACCAGCGGTTGGCCATTCTTGATGACGACAGCTGCCACATGCGTATGGCTGCTCAGAGAATAAGCCCGCACTGCAAGGCAGTCACCCTGCGACGCGAGAATCGAACCGGTCTGGACCGACTGCGAGATCTCTTGGACCGTCGTGGCTGGTAACGGTGACTGTCCTGAGGCGGGGTCACTCAGCAAGGCCAAGGTCAGGAGCACGAATTTCATCAACAGACCCTTTTCATTAAAGGCCGAATTCAACAGACGCGAGGCGAGACGGGTTTCAGATTCACCTTTACAGACAGCGTCGTAAGCGGAAACGGAGCCGTCCACGATTTGGATCACAAAGTTGTACTGCGGCGGTTCGTTACCGGTTTCACCTCGATATTTCTGCTCCAGACGATCAGCCGAGTCCCCCCAGGCAACTCGACTCGCCAGTGTTTCGATGTCAAAATAGGAAAGGGGTGATGAATCACCGCAGTCCAAATTGGTTTTAGAACGCCTGACAAAGCCTGGAACTCGTGGCTCGTGTTTATGTTATGGACAAGTTTTAATCTTAACCACGAATATTACGAATGACACGAATTTGGAAGAGGGGTCGGTGTTCGTTCGCATGCACTTTTATGATTTTCGATTCGTGTCATTTGTGTGATTCGTGGTTCAAAATCCTTATGATCAGCTCTTAGGAAAATGTCTTAATGTCAGAATCCGCTGCCGTGTCGCCTCAGTTCCGTGTTCGCGTGACGAAAGATCATCTCGTCTTCAGTGCGGCTCATTTCATTACGTTTAACGGCAATATCTGCGAGCGTCTGCACGGTCACAATTGGCGGACGGCCGTTGAGGTCTCCGGGCCGCTTGATGAGAACCAGTATGTGTTCGATTTCATTGCATTGCGAGATAACTTGCAGAAAATCGTGCTGGAACTCGACCATCACATGCTGCTGCCGACCCAGCATCCGGCGATTCATGTCACCAGCACTGAACGCGAAGTCGAAGTGCGATTTGAGGACCGACGCTGGGTCTTTCCCCGCGAAGATTGCGTACTGCTACCGGTGGCCAACACGACCGCCGAGCGGATCGCGGAGTGGATCGCTCATCGCCTGCGGGACATGATCAAACCGCATCACACGCACCCGCTGACCGGACTGCGAGTCGAAGTGGAAGAGAACTTTGGCCAATGGGCGATTGTCGAGATGCCGTGGTAATCCTGTAGCCTGACTCTCCAGAGTCGGGCGGAGAAACCGTGGGACGGGTCTCCAGGCCCGTCCGTCCCAAGATGCACGGCACGGCGCTAGCCGCCGGTTTTTCGGTTTGGACGTCACACTGCAGAACCGGTGGCTAGCGCCAGTCCGCTCACCAGGCAGGGGACGGACGGGCCTGGAGACCCGTCCCACGATACCTCGCTACTTCAATGCCTCCAACGCACGCTGCCAATACTGCGCGGACTCTTCCAGTTTCTGCGCCTTCGAAAAATCGACCATTCCTGCAAGGTGCTTCTGAGGTTCGACATTGCAGCTCCACCAGACCTTTGGCTGACATTCGGCGCAAAAATGGAGCGGGCTGCGATCGCCTTCTTCCAGGCTGTTACTGCCGTTCATTCCGCAACGCCACGCCTTGCAATGAGAGATCCCCAGCATGTGCCCCGTTTCATGAAGGGCAGTTCCCAGCGTACGTGCCTGGCACAATTGAAAGGCCTCGGGGCTCTCGTCGGGATCCCCGAAACGCTTGATCGACCAGACTCCAACTCGCTCCGACAAAGATGCCTGGCCGAAGACATAATTCCAGCCCTTCCCCGGCCAGAGATCTTCAGCCGACAACGCCAGCACCGCCAGCGCATCTTTGGGACGCTTGGGCTTGAGCACCGTGTCGAGCACATACGTGCTGAGGATCTGCGTTTCCCGAGTATTGTCATTGATCCGCTGGGCATCTTCCGGAATGGCTTCGAGCCCAATCGCGGGGAGCGTCTTAACGGGACGACTATAAAACAGGCCGAGGCAGCGGGCTGTCGTCGCGATGAGTTCTTGTTGAGTCTTCCCAAAATCGCCAATGGGCTGAATGTAGAGTGTCGTCAATTCACTGGAAGCAGGCGCGGGACGACGCACGAGAAATTGCTCGAAGGTCTGACCATCCTCTTTGTGTTCCGCCAGCCAATCGCCTGGTTGCGGTTTGCCGAGCGGTGTTTGCAACGGTCGCAGCCGCTTAACTGAGTCCTTTAATTGATCGATGGTGTTGACGGACCGCGCGGCAGCCGGTTTGGCTTCTGTTGGAGCGACCTTCGGCTTGAACGACCCCCACGCCACAGCCGCCGTGATCATGCCGACCAGCGCGATATCCCAAGCGTAGCGAGTCAATTTGGTGTCTCCCGAGGACGAAGAAGTGTTCACTGATTGTCGCATGTGAGCGAGTCGTAGGATAGGCATCTTGCCTGTCCGTTATCGAAACGACGCAACCGTTATCTGGTGGGCGCGTTTTGAAACCGCCCCCGTTTGGGCTTGCCCCAACGGAGCGCTGACTGGTCAGCTACCGAAGAGTGAGTTTTGCAGCGCTCTCAACCTTTACGTCTCCGATGCCCCCTGCCGCCCGCCAGTCGCTGCTGTGACCACGGTTCGCTCACGGCGGCAGGGGGCATCGGAGACCACGCGTTGAGGATCAAAAACGTTTCTCATTAGTAGCTGGCCAGTCAGCGCTCCGTTGGGACGAGCCCAACGGGGGCGACCATGGACGGCAAATCTGTGTTTCCCTGTGACACAGCCTCCCCGAATCTCAAAACGACTGCCCACCAAAGAATGGTTACAGCGTTATGGAAGCGACAGCCTGGGATCAGCCAAATCCAGTCGATAGAGGATCTGGTTGTAGTCGTAGCGCGGAGTCTGCACGTCATTCCCCGAGAAGGAATGCGTGTAGGTTCCCTCGAAATAGATGAAGCGGCCCCTCTCCTGATCGAAATACGGATGCTGCTTCGGATTGTAAAAAGAGTAGCGATCATGGGAGGCCACTTTGACCGCGGTGGTCCACGGCCCCACATGTGAGTCCGCCTCGGAGTACCACATTTCTCCCAGTTGCGATGTTCCGCCGAGTTCCACAAACAGCATGATCCAACGCTTGCGGTACGCATTCCAATTGACGCTGCCGGTATGAGCGAGAATGGCTTTTCCCGTGTCTCGATCACGAAGTTGCAAGTGGGCCTCGGATGATTTCAGGACGCCAGATTCAATAAGTTTCCGTTGTTCGCTGGGACCGACTGCAGGTGTCTGGCGTTTCCACGAGTATTGAGCTTTTCCCGCAGCGTCCCGATCGATTTGCGGCTGCTCGATGCTGCTTCCCGTCTTGAGACACGTATAGGCTTCGTATTGAGACGGATCGCGAAACGCGGCGGGAGTCGCCAGGACTCGAACCAGGGGAAAGGGAGTGCAGAAATAGACATGATCCGAATCACCAGTGCGTACGGTGAGTGTCTGGCCTTCGGCATAGAGCACCGGCAACGGATCGAACGTCACGCTGTTTTCGAATTCGGAAGTCTGATCGTTGAACCGGGCAACTCCCCGAGCGTAAACCTTAAGGGGTGGCTCGATCTTGGAATATCCCGTCCAGAGCTCAGGTTGTCCGTCGTCGTTTTTCAAGACAGTCAGGCCGAAGATCCAGGTTGGACCATTGCCGGGCATCTTGGCGGTGGGCTTGGCAAAGCCATCGGCCGCTTTGAAATACTCCAGGTTAATTCCCTGTGCAGGATCGAGACCGCCGTCGGCCGGTAGTCGCGATGTAGCACCTGGAACGTGGAAATTGCCGAGCGGATAACCAGGCCGATTGGTGTCGCCCCAGAACCAGTACAGCCGACCGCGATAGACGGCATTCACGACGCTATCCGACCCCACCACCTGGGCATTCAACACAGGTTCGGAGATCGGCGGTTTCTCACCCAGCAACACGGTGTCACGATAGATGCCACCGCCGGTAATGCGATAGAGTCGCTCGGCGATGTTTCGCCTGGGAAGTTTGATTGTCGACGCGCCACCCGGCGTGATTTTCAGGCGGATTCCCCGGATTCCAAACCCATCAGCGGGGTATTCGTAACCGTGGCTGCGAACGTGGAAGAAGACTTCGTGACCAGCGAGCCCCGGTTCGTGGAACGCGATATTTCCAGCGCTATCGGTCACCAGTCGAATGTTGTTGACGGTTTCCAGTTCGACCAGCGGCACGCCTCGGCCGGTGGCTGCATCAACGACGCGAATCTGAAAGTACGGCTCGGCCGCCTGCAACTCGCAATGGGAGTTGGACGCCACGAGGCAGAGGATACCGACGAGCAATCGACGCATACATGCAGGCCCTTGGAGAAGTGTTGACTGATTATAGCGATATCAGTCAGCGTGCTTCCAAGTGGCCCCAAAGAGATGTAGGCCGGACAATCCTGTCCGGCCTACAAAAAATCGGTTGCTGCGACTCTAGTTCCGGGTGGTCTTTCCCGGGTCGGCTGTAATCACGTCTTCGGGCATCGCGGGCGGCGGGGGAGCAACCGTCGTCGCGGCCTTCTCGCTGTCTTTGACGACTTGCACCGGCGGCCGATCCGAGTAGTTTTTCACTTGCGGATTGGCTCGATAATTGAACATCTTCAACGCGTGCAACGCATGGAAGAGAGGGCCGCAATCGCACGGGGTCTTCCGGTTGTCGATCAGATCCTGCGCGACTGATTCCACACCGCGGCGGACCCAGGGTTGCTTGAGTTCGTTTTCCGGCAGGGCACACATCAGGAACTCGAGCGTATGGCCGTTCGCCGGAATCCGCTTGGTAAAGTCACTGTTCGTTTCGGGGCCGCGGAAGTAGGCGGATGAGAATGAACCGTCCCGATTCTGCAGGGCTTTGGCTTCCTGAATGTAGCGTTTGACCTTCATGTCGGCGAAGACCCACGAACCAGTCAGCGGCAACTTCTGAGCGAGACGCTTATTTCGCGAGTACGCCAGGGCATAGAGTCCGTGAGTCCCACCGCAGGCACTGTTGAGGACGGATTGCTGGTGCTCGATCCGCACCATGCGTTCGATGCTCCACGGTTCGCCCTTGGCGTTCATCCACGTCGCATCTGATTCCAGATAGTGCGACAGAGCCCACAGGGTCCAGGTCACTTCCGGGCCTTCGGAGATCGTCATCTTGGCATCGTTGATGATGTCGGCAACAGTCACTTTTTTCGGGCCGGCCTGGAACTCGAAGTCCAACGGCATATCGGCTTCGCACATGTAACCGAGGAACTGCGTGGGGTGCCCTTCGAAGTCATACTTGGCGCTGAAGGGGTGCCCCTGTCCGCCATGCTGGGTGACCTTGAAGATGGTATCGCCCTTCCACAGAGCACCGCTGGCCATCCAGTCGATCCCGGAGATTTCACCCCCGCCGGGCTTTTTCATCATCATGTCCTGGCGCAGCGCCAGCACACCATGCACCACTTGCCAGGGAGAATGCAGGCCGACAATCAGTTGACGCTTGGCTGTAATCGCGATGGCCTGATCGACTTTATCAAATAAAGGATCCGTGTTTCCGGCCGGTTTGATGCCTTCGGGAGCCGGCGCGGGGGCCGTGGCGTCCTGACCCATCGCGAAGCCACCCAACAGCGAGAAACACGTTGCCGTTCCAACAGTCCTGATCCATTCGCGACGCGACAAACTCATGGTGCTGACCTGCTCCTGCCCTGATAAGCTAGAGAAACTTTGGCAAAAAGTCCTCGAGTGCGATGGATGTATCGTCTAACTAAAATTCCGATCGTTACCGATTACGCGACTGAAACGATCGAGTCGACTGCGGAAGATATGTCGTCTGAAGTTGATTTTCGCAACTGTCAATTTGAGAAAGTTAGGTCTAGTTTAAGGCTGTTGCTCCTTGTGCGACAGGAGGTTAGCACCTCAATGCGATCTTGAAGCGCAAGTTCATCCTAGACACGATTTTGGAGGCAATGCACTCGTTTGTGCTGTGAGTTGGATAAGTGTGCTTCGAACACTGAGCGAGTGGTCTGGCCCTACGTTATCGAAACTGCACCCCGGCCACCTTGATATCTTAAGGAGGCTTCGTCGCGGTCGCGCTTGGTGGCTTGCAGCAGGTAACGATAAAGCCGTTCTTGCGTAGAAGTCATCTCCGCGCCGCGTCGCTCAAGAGTCGCGCGAACTGTGTCGAGCCAGCGTTCAAACGGCAGGCCCGGGGTCAATTCGCCGCCGCGTACGCCGCAAAAAGAGGGGACGTAGCGAGGTGCATAGTCGCCAGAAGGGAGCACGAGTGCCATCATCCCAATGGAAGTGCCCGTATTAAAGAGAGCACCGATCCCGGTTTTTGTGAAGTCGCCGATATAGCAGCCGATTTTCTTCAAGCCGGTATCCACACTGATTCCGTTTAAGGGAACTCGCACAGGCGAATAATCGACTTTCAAATCACTACTCAGCGTATTCGCCCCGAGATTGCACCAGGCCCCCACGTAACTGTGGCCCAGAAAGCCGTCGTGGTACTTATTCGAGTAGCCGATCATGATCGCGGCTTCGATTTCACCGCCGACACGGCACACGGGCCCCAACGTTGTTCCGGCCTTGATATTCGCACGGAAAAGCTGAGTTTCTCGCCCAATGTGACAGGGACCCTCGAGTCGCGTAAAGGGTTGCAGCACGGCTCCGTCGTCGACGCTGACCGGACCATTTCTCGCGTCAATGACCACGAATGGATCAATCTGCACTGAGGGCCGGATATGAATCCATTCCGGCGGACCCATACACGCGACCTGCGGATGTGCTTCGGGAAGGACATTTCCGCAGCCACTCAATTCGAAATCATGCCGGATCTGGGTCGGGTTGTGCTCGATCAAATCCCAGGGATAACGGAAGACTCGGCCGCCCGCCGGCACTTGGCGCCGCGCTGAGGCCACTTGTCGCAGCGTCGTTTCCCAAGTTCCGTCGCATAGATGCAGCGCCTCTTCGGCGGTCAACACGACATAAACTGGGGTTTCGCCGCACATGCCGATCGACTGGAAATCAAGCTCATCCAGCGATTTGGGATCTGGCAGCCAGCGGCCATTAATCAGCAGAGTCACGTCGCCGGTCAGCCAATCGAGGTCATTGACGTGCGCTTCTGGGTGTTGTTCGTGGTAGACGTCGGCCAGGTAATTCCGGACGAACGCACCCCAGTCATCAATTTCCCAGTGCCGGATCAACCGTTCGCGCAGGCTGTAGTGACCGCACACGAGCTCAAAGATGGGCCGCGTCAGCGCAAGCGAACCGAAGTCCGTGGCCAGCCGATCTTCGAAAAATGCGACCCGCATAACACTGCCCGTTTTGTCTGAATTTCGAGGCTATTTCACGCAAAACTGGAAGTGACGGACTGTTGTTACAGCCCGACAACTTCGACGACATGGCCAGTTGTCTACATCGACTCAGGAAGAATGCGAACCTCAGCCGGTTTGTCGCCAGATTCTGGTTGAAAACACTTCCGAGTCGCACGCCTCTCACAATCACTATCACCGCAACGCCTCTGCACTGCGCCCTCCCATCTCAAACACGACCGCAGACTCCTAACCGGCGGGATTGTCGGAATTATTGGCAAACAGAGCAATCTCAGTTTGACCGTCAGCTTTTCGCCCCTCCTCTTAACTTTTGCCGTTTAGCAATCAGTATCAAGCGGAACATCTTGCCAACGCTACCGATGTTAACCCTCAGTGAGTTGCGGAGGATCGTAACCGGTGGGATCAGGGACTGAGCGAGGAATTTGCGGGGTGGATTGGTTAGGGGTATCAACATGGACTTGGATCTTCTGGTCATTGGTGACAGTTCTGCCGGCTGGCAGGGTGCGGTTACCGCGGCACAGTTGGGCCACAAGGTCGGTCTGGTTGCCCTGCCCTCCTCTGATGTTCCACAGAGCGATCTGCGTCAGATTCCCGCCGACGTCTTGAACGACGCCTGTGCCGATTGGCCGCTGTTGCGAACGGCGAAGCAAACCGCATTGCGACTCGCCGATGCCGCGGGATGGTGCCGGTTTGCCGGGTACGCGAAGGCCACGTGGCAGCGAGAGATCGATCTGTACCATGATCAACTGTTGGCGGCAGGCGGTCAGATTTGGGTCGGTTCACCCGTGCTGACAGGCACGGAGACCGTGTCCGTCGCTGGTGCCAACTCGGTGGAATTACAAGCTCCGCAGATGTTGATTGCCACTGGGACCGTTTCCCTGCGACCGCGGTTTGCGAGCGAAGACTTGCCGAACGTGTCCGATGCGGCTCGATTGCTGGATGCCACCGCGCTGCCGCGTGAGGCGTGCGTTGTCGGAGCCGGGATCACCGGGTTGCGAGCCGCTTGCCTGCTGGCTTGGTGGGGAGTCAAAGTGTGCGTGATCGATGGTCGGAGTGAGGAGTCTCTCCAGAATGATGAAGAGATCAGCGATCTGAGAAGTCAGGCGGATGAGTTGGGGGTGAGTTTTGAATGTGGCGAGGACGTTATCGGCCTGAAGTCCGGTCGCCGGGTTGAGATCACGCTGGAGTCCGGTCGTCGCCTGGAGACCGAAAGTGTCTGGCTGGCGACGGGTCGCCACGGTCGAACGGACGACCTGCAACTCGAAAACGCGGAACTGAGCGCCGACGACTGCGGCCGGTTGTGGTGCGGTGCGGAACTTCGTACGTGGACCGATTCAATCTGTGCCGCTGGCGATGTGGTCGGCTATTCGCCGGAAGTTGGCACAGAGAAGGAATTGGTCCGTCAAGCGGTCGGAGCACTGCTGGCATCGGTTTTAGTTTAAGCCCCCCGTGGCCGACGCTGCCAGCGTCGGATCGCAGACGCTGGCAGCGTCTGCCACGGGATCTAACTAATAATGCACCGTACGCCCCAGCAGCACATCCGCGCGTTGCAGAACATACCCGCGAAACCAGATCAGCAACATACCATAAAATGTGACATTCACGATGGCCGGTGCCAGCGGGACGTCACAGATGTGTCTCATGTTCGTGGACTCTGCCGCGATGAGGATCACTACGGGAGTGATCTGCAAACAAATCATCCTCGCGAATTCGACACCGGTCAACATCTGAACCGGCAGCAGGATCAGCAACGGTAACACCAATAAGAACTGCGGAACACAGCAAAAGGCCAGCAGGCCACCCAGTGCCTGAAGTGTGGCGCGGGTCGGTGACTTATTCCTCATCCCCGCCCACAGAGCGATCCAGCCGATGATTTGAAAATAGATCACGATGCACGCGATGGACGTGATCAGATACTCCCACCAGATGAATTCGCCCCAGTCCCGATATTGTTCAGGCGTCATTGGCCTGGCCATCGCCGTTCGCCACCACGCTTCAAACAATAGGCAACTGATCAACGGAATCGCGCAGACAATCATCAGATTTCGGATTCCATTAAACTTTTGCTGGACAATCTCGGCACTGGTCAGGGGAGTCGTCAATAACAGGTCAAGCGTTTGCTGACTGCGTTCTCGCGTGAATAAAGACGCCGTATGGACGCAGATCAATAACGCACTGATTGCCCACAATCCAAAAACCTCCGCCGAGAGATAGCCTTCATCGCCGTTGCTCGTACGGGCAAACCAGACAGCCAGAACCAGCGCGGGGATCTCTAACAGTAGCAGGAAGATCACCCAATTCCGACTCCCCTTCGTCGACTCACGCCAGGCGATCGGATCATGTCCCGGGATGACGGTCAAAGTTTTTTGTACGCGGTCGTTGCGCGACGCATGAGGACCACGCCACATCCCGAATCTCTCTGCGAGTCTTTTCGTTCGCTGGAATGCATTGAATCGTTGTTCTTCAAAGGCACGGTAGAAGACCAGAAACGGAGCCAACAGCAGGCAGACTGCGGCAGAGATCAGCGTTGGAACTCCCGCAGTCAACATTGAAGACCAGGCGAACGTCGTCCCCAGGATCGCTGGCTCGTAGTGTACTAAATACAATGTTACCGGAAAGCACGCGAACAGCGCATACTCAGAGGGAATCGCGGGGGGCGGTGCCAGCAGCGAAGTGAGCGTATTCGCCGTCAGGGATATGTTTTGTGAAGTTCGTGCCCTGCCCGAGAGTAGATAGTCATAATAGTCACCGCCGAACAACGAGATGTCGACAAACAGCGGGCCTAAATAGAGCAAGAGTAAAACGCCATACGTCACAATAAAAGCTTGAGTTGTTCGCTGGCAGAGGGTCGAACATAAGACCGCGACCGCTGTCACTTGCACCGCCGTGATCAGCAGAAACCACATCGAGGTTCCCAGCATGGCGGGGCTCACGCCCCCGAACGTAAAGGCAAATACCAGCAGCGGCATGGCCAGCAGCAGGATGGCGAGCAGCGGCAACAGACGGCTGAGGTATTTTTCGAAAATGACATGCCACGCCGTGAGCTTCGTCAAATAGAGCAAGACCAGCGTCTGCCGTTCCCTCTCGAGCGTGATGACGCCGCTGGCAGTTGCCGGAGCGAACACATAAATCAACGCGAACAACATCCACACCAGCGCATCCAGGATGACGCGTCCCTGGCCGGGCAGTCGTACGGCCGCTCCGATCAACGGGGTCCCGGTGACCGCGGCCGCATAACACAGCGCCACCATAAACAGGACCACGGCAAACGCTGCTCGAATGACGTACGTTCGCACCCGCACCGACTGCACGAGCATCTCCCGCCGGAACAGCGGCAGCCCCTGCTGAAACGTGACGAGCCACGTTTTACCAGCGCGCAGCAGCGCCCTGCCCCATGCGGCCGAGACCGAGCGCGGGGGAGTGTCTGGAAGCGATTGGACTGGATCAGGCATGAGAGTTGTCGTCATTTGCCGCCGTAGCTAACTGACTTACGTAAGAGGGCGTTGAAGTTTCCGCGTCCCAGTCGTTCGAGACTTCCACCCGTGTTTTGGGCTTCGTACGGCCGAGAAGTTGGTCTGCCGACGACAGAACCCACGCCCGCAGAATCAGCATACAAGATCCGTACAGCAGAACATTAATAATCATCGGTAATAATGGTGTACTCGACAGGTCGTGCAGAGAATCAAATTCGGTCTGATAAAACAGGAAGACCGGGCTCAATTGCAGCAGGATTGCCAAGCCTTCGGACTCAATACTGGGCCCGGAAGAGATGAATAGCTGCCAGAACGTCAGGATGGCGACTAACGGAACGATACACCATGCGACGACGACAACCAGGGCCGTCAGCGTGGCCCACGTGGGCGACTTCACCTTGAGCCCGATCCACAGCCCGAGCCAGATCAACAACGGAATGTAGATGGCGACCATGGAGAGCTCAGTCAACAGGTATTCCCACCAGATAAAATTCGTTCTTCCGCCCCACGCTCGCTGTCCCACGATGTCTCGCCACTGAGCTTCGAAGAGGACGCTGGTCACCAGTGGCAGAGTACAGGCCCACGCCAGACGCTGCACTCCCGCGATCTTTTCCTGGATGATTCTCCGGCCCTCCAGCGGCAGGGTCAGCAGAATATCCAGTGTCTGGCGTCCACGCTCGCCCGCGATCAGGCCCGCGGAAGTCACAGTGATCAACAGGACCGAAACCAACCAGACCAGTATGGTCGTAAATATGATGGAAGCGCCGCCATCAAATGCGTCCGAAGATCGCCACATGACACTGATGATGACCAGCAAGACGGGCACTTCCAACGCCAGCAGCACGCGGATCAAGTAACGCGTTTGTCCCAGAGACCGCTTATGGGTCTCACGCCAGGCGATCGGCGAGAAATAGGGCTCAGCACTAGATTCCTTGATCACCACAATGCCGCGCGTCACGCGATTGTTGTTAAGAAAGTGAAAGCAGCGGTCCAGCACACGTAACAGGTTGAGTACCAGATTCTTCGAGGGCAGGAAGGCCCGGCGAACCAGGCAGATGCGGGCAATCAGGAGCGCAAACAAGCCCGCAGCAACTAACGGAATCCCCATTATCAGATTGAACCACATGGCTGTCCAAGGACTCATGACTCGCATGGGGCCCTCGATCTGGACAATGAAGGAGATAAATCCGATGAAGGCGAACAGTACGATCTCGGAATAATTTGCACCGATTCCCAGAGGGCTTCCCATGCTGTTCCGAATAAAAGTCGAAAGTCCGCGATCGAAGATCAACCAATCCGAAATGGGCAGGCCAAATCCCATGATGAACATGATCGCATAGCAGGACAGCAGAGCGGCAGTTGTCGTACGAAAGAACGATGAGCAGGCCACCGCAACCGAGCAAATCTGAAACGCGGTCAGTGAGAGAAACCAGACCGCGACAAACACGTCGACGGTGTTAACCCCTCCGAAGCTCATGCAGAAAGCCAGTAGCGGCAGCGAGCAAAAAATCAGGCAGTACATCGGCAACAGACGGCTTAACAATTTCTCAAAGATGATCGTCCATGGCCCCAGCTTGGTGAGAAACAGCAATCCCAGGGTGTTACGTTCTTTCTCGATGGTCAGCACACTGCAGGCCAGTGCCGGCAGAAAGAGATAGATGCCCGCAAACTGCCAGGCGACAATGGCGATGAAGATGTGGCGGCCAATTCCCAGTACGCCGAGTGGCGAGTTCCCGGCACGCGACATCTCGGGCAAAATGATCATCAAGCAGGCGAGAAAGAACAGCGTGGCGTAAGCGACACGGACAATATATGTACGGCGCCGCGCAGCTTGCTCCAGGAGTTCCTTGCGCAACAGCGGCAAACCGAATCGGCTGAGGACGGCAAACATGAGGCATGTCCTTCAGGAAGGGATTCGCGGGGATGTCAAAGCAGTAACCTCCGACGCGGCGACTGAAACGATCTCCGAATCTGAGGTTCCAATCTCTTGCGTTGAAACCGAGTCGAAATTGAGTTGTGTCGCTGAATCGAATGCATTCGACGAATCAGATCTCACGGCACCCGATGTGCCAATACGTTCGAGGTACCATTCCGCCCTGCGCATCAGATGACGATGGAGCAGCCACAGCATGCCACCGTGAATCGACAGATTGATCAGCGCCGGCATTAAAGGAATGCTGATGAGGGTGCGCAGGTCTCCCATTTCGTTCATAGCCGTAAAATACCAAGGACTCGCCGAGCGCAGAATCCCCATGATCAGGGAGACAAAGTCGACGAGTAGAGGATCCATCAAGAAGTACACCGCGAGAACGAGGGGGAGTTGCGGAAGGACACTGGCGGCACCAATCATCAGCACTGACATCAGAATGGCACGCATGGAATTGCGAAAAACCAGTCCGCACCACAGCGAAAGCCATTTGGCAAGTTCGGAATAGATCACGACGCATCCCACAGCACCTGCCAGATACTCCCACCATAAAAACTCGGAGTCGGCCCGCCCATAACTGGCACCGCCGTTTGACTGGTTGAACGTGTGCAACTGATAGCGCAGCCAGGTCTGTAGACCGATGGCAGAGAAGACCGGAATTGAGCACACCCACTGCAATCGCCGTACGCCGCGCAGCTTCTGGGTCAGAATCTCGGGACCGGTCATTGGTGTGGAACGCAACACATCCCACGTTTGCCTAGTGCGCTCCAGGGGGATTGTATTTGCGGCCGTGATCATAATCAGGACCAGGCTGACGATCCACAAGAAGCAGATCATCCCCGTCAACCCGGTTGCTGCGCCCCCACGAAAGTCGTTGGCCGTCGAAGTCGCCACGATCGCTCCGACAAACAGGACTGGGAACATCAGCGGAATCATGATCCGGACGAGATACCGAAACTGTCCCAGCGACCGCTTGGAAACTTCACGCCAGGCAATCGGTTCATCGTCTGGCAGTGAATCGGATTCTCGTACCAGTTTTACGTCGAACGCGACCTTGCGATTGGCCCAGAAAAAGATCTTGTCGATGCCCCGAAAGACCTTGAGGAGCGGGTTGCTGGGGGCCACGAAGGCCCGACGATAAAGAGCCCAGCGCGCGACGCCGAGACAACAGAGGCTCGCTACGAAGCTGGGAATTCCAAAGCAGATCGTAACGATCCATACAACGCCCCCCGCTCCTGCCCAGCGATCCACGAATTGGCGGAATAAGGCCGCGGGTGTCAGGACGAATGGAAACACATCATCCAGACCGTCAAAGAAAAGATAGCTTAGTCCAGGCAGAGCATAACCGAGCACAATTAATACGACGTATGTTTGAATGAAGGCTCCGAGCGTGGAGTTGCACAAGGCTGAGCACATCACCGCCACGCAACCCGTTAACAGCATTCCTAATAGGAGAAAGTAAGCTCCAATGAATAGCTGAAAGAAGGTCAGGCCGCCCAGCGAGTACGTGAAGGCCATGACTGGCAGGCCACACATGAGGAACATGAACATCGGGAACAGTCGGCTGAGCAACTTTTCCATGATGATCGTCCAAGGGCCCAAACGCGTCAGAAATAAGAGCGCCAGCGTATTGCGTTCTTTTTCCGTCGTGAGAACACCACAGGTCATGCCTGGCAGCAGCAGGAAGATGGCCCAAAACTGCCAGTTCACTAGGGATATCAGGATTGGAGTCCCCTGCCCCAATACGTTTAAAGGGCTCACCGATCGCAATTGCAGCGCGATCGAGGACAACGCGAAATAACTGAGTAAGACGACATAGGTGATCCGGATCCAGTACGTACGAGGCCGAGCGGCCTGCTCAAGGAGTTCCTTGAGCAAGAGAGGCAGGCTCATTCGCCGCAGTAGTGAAAACATTTATGATGCCTTGTAACCCGAAATCTCTCTCACCTTAAGCCGTCTTCCCTTCCGTCAACTTCATAAAGGCCGTCTCCATGTCCATCGCTTCCGGCTGGAACATGCGGATGCGGCCGCCCAGACTATGGATGTGATCGTGCAGATCTTCGATGGGTAGTTCGTCTTCATGCAGGCGGATGGCCAGGCGGTCGGTCATCTCGTCGACTTGAATGACGCCGGCTACGGCACGAATCTTGTCTGCCAGGTCTGCTGACTGCCGTACGAGTTGTACGTGAACGACTCGCATCACGCCCAGTTGCCGATAGATGTCAGCGACCGAACCTTCGACGACCATCTTGCCCTGTTCGATGATGCCGATCCGAGTGCAGAGCTGGGCGAGTTCTTCCAGGATGTGACTGGAGATCAGGATTGTCTTGCCCATCTCTTTGAGGGCCTTGAGTAATTCTCGCATCTCAATGCGGGCTCGTGGATCGAGGCCACTCGCCGGTTCGTCCAACAACAGCAAATCGGGATCGTGCAGCAATACGCGAGCTAGCGACAGGCGTTGCTTCATGCCGCGTGATAATGCATCCACAGGCGAATGCAGCTTATGGGTGAGGTCGGTCAGCTCAAGGACGTCGTCGATAATTCCCTTGCGTTTTCCGGGCGGAATGCGATACGCCGCCGCGAAGAACTGCAGGTACTCCCACGTTGTCAGGTCCTCGTAAACGCCGAAGAAGTCGGGGACATACCCGATCTTTTCGCGGACCTCCTGGGCATGCCGTACGATATCCATGCCGTTGATTTCGACCTTGCCGGTGAAGTCCTGCTGCAGGGTCGCGAGGACCTTGATCGTGGATGACTTGCCGGCGCCGTTGGGGCCGATGAAGCCGAAGACTTCACCCCGCGGGATCTGCATGTCGATACCTCGGACGGCTTCCAGCTTGCCATACCGCACGTGAAGTTTTTGGATGTTGACGACCAGCATGCTTACTCGATTCCAGCGTAAAGTTTGCGGTAGACGATCCAGTTTTGGCTTTCTTCGACCCCGACCACCAGCAGCCACTGCAGCGGGTCGCTGGGGTCAAGCATGGACATGTCCTCCAACTGCCGGCCACCGGTGGGAGCGATACCGGTGACGACCGAGAACAGGCCGGCATCCTGCAGCATCGAGACATCCGACAGAAAATCCGCTTGCCCGTTGTTCCAGCCGGGATAGCCGTTGTATTGCACTTGGGTCGTCGTTTGTGGCGTAAACAACCGCTGCGAACCATGCAACTGGTAGTATTGGCCGCCCGCATAAACTCCGATCGTAACTTTGCCCGTAGTGAACGCAGCCTGAATTGGCTTGATCAGTGTGTCCTTCCAGGCCTGGTCATTCTGCAAGACTTGCCAGTTGGGGGGCTCATTCATTTGAAACTGCTGCCAGTTCAGTTTTGTCGCGAACGGTTCGGTATTCAGCGTGAGAATGCGGTTCAACTGCGGCACCCATTTGGGCGTGAGTTGCCGGGCGACAAAGCGGCCAGGAATGCGCCCGCTGATCTCAGCCGGTCCCACAAAGCCCGAGCCTGCGCCATACCGGCGCTGGCTGTATTGCTGATAGCTGCCCGCCCCATACATCTGGTGGTCGAGCGATGTAAACAGGCTGCGCGACAGCGGAGTTTCCGCGACTCGCTGCCGGCTATTGAACAGCATTTCAAACTGGTTGACGCGTTCGGGTTTGCCTTCGACACCGACATCAACAAAATAAACCGAGCGCCGCGCGTCGCCGGTATTCATGTACCATTCGGCCATGAACAGTGCCCCTGCGGCGAAGACCAGCGTCGTCACCGGAAACGTCACCCAGGTCCACTTCCGCATGTTGAACCGGCCGAGAATGAAGTAGTCACCCGGTCCAATTGCCAGCACATACAGGAACAGGACAAACGCAATCAGCGGCAACGGAATGATGTGCAGGTTGGAGGGCACGATGGCCTGCAGCAGTTGGTCACCCGAGTTAATCGGCAGATAACCGAGCTTGTGCTGCTGGTGTCGCACATTCTGATAGTAGTATTGCTGCCCCTGGTTCTTGATCCGTTCCTCCTGCTTGGACAGGACCTGCGGATCCCACTTCCCAGTGTTGGCGAAATTGGTGACTTGATCTTTGCGAAAGCTCCAGAGATGGGCGGCTGTCGTGCGCCACGGACCTGATTTCGCGTCCAACTTGTCATCATCCAGCAACGGCACAACGGCCACTCGCCCCAATCCGCGCCGGACAGTATAAGTCGACTTCCGTTGCTGCTCATTCTTGAAGAGCAGCTCGTTGTTGGGCCCGAGCACAAATGTGCCCTGCGGATTCTTACCCTCCAGCAGCTTGTTCAAGACCGCGAGATGATGCGGCCCCAGATTGTCAGAGGGTAGAACGCACAGACTGCCTCCAGCTTCGACCCATTCGAGGATGGGAGGCCACTGCGACTCTTTGACTGCTGAAAACCCTTCCGCCGCGATGAACAGCATGTTGAAGGCACAATAGGAAATTGAGTCAGGAGGCAACTGGTCGGGTGAGACGCGTGCATTGATCGTCCGGGTGCTGCGATCCTCTGTAATCGGACTGTAACTCTCGAATTTGAGTCCCTCGAGCAGCTGTTCGAGATGCTCGGTCAAGCGCATTGTCTCTGGGGCGACATAACCGACGATCATGTCCCGGTCGTTGGGGAGAGGAGCGATGATGGGGAAGGGGCCGTGCTTCAGTCGCCCCTGATTGTTCTTACTCGGAATAAAGTCGACGGTCAGATCAAGCTGCTGGGCATATCCATGCAGATCCGGCGCGGGCAGCATGTAGCGGACAGTCTTCGATGGCGGATTGATGGCTTCGTCATCCGTTGTCAGTGTCGACAGCAGTTCCCGCCCATTCCAAAGTTTGAACTCCAGCTTCCCTTCCAATAGTCCACTACCGGCCGGAGTCATCTTTACCCGCAGCGCCAGCGGACTCTCGGAACGGAGCGAGTACATTCGCTCGACCTGGATGTCGAGCGGGGACGTCGGTCCTTGGGCTGCGGCCGACGACGGTTGCCACAGCCACGCAACGGCGACGACAACCGCGATGTATAGGGCTTGATATCTGGCATCAAAGGAGCGCAGCGACAATCGCTCCCCTCGCCCTGGTATGTCCGGGGAGAGGGGTTGGGGGTGAGG
>JAKFVC010000271.1 GCA_021732415.1 Planctomycetaceae bacterium | reverse complement strand
GGACACAGACGCTGCCAGCGTCTGTGTCCACCGACGCTAGCAGCGTCGGCCACGGGGGCACCTGGGCGTTCGGAGGGATCAAAGAAGTCGAAGAGTTCAAAGAAGTCACGCAGTAAGAATCCAATTCCGGCCCCCGTGGCAGATGTTACGAGCGTCGGCAGACACAGACGCTGGCAGCGTCTGCCACGGGGAGGTGTGCCCCGACACCGCTCGTGTCGGCGAGTAAATCTGTTGACATAAATAACGCGTTAACAATGAGTTACGCGCTCGCTTGAATTCTCGGCCGGTTGTGATTAACGTACCACACAGCACGGATATTGCGAAACTGCGGGTAAAGTGTGCGCGGACTGATCGTCAGCGGACTGATTATAACTGCGCCTCTCTGCCGCCAGTGGGTTCGCTTCATATGGATGTGAGCTCTGGTCACCTCTCGGCGCGGCTTTTCTGTCGGTGGACTTTCCGCAGGGCTCGTGAAATCATTCGCGATGACCTGTTGTTGCGAAATCTCGCCCCAGAAAAAACGTGCCGGAACGATCCCGGTCGCGCCCGTGTAAAGCTGGTTTCCTGGTTGTTGTGCGTCTGAGCGTTGGTTACGTCCCGAGCACTGCGGCCGATCCTTAAGGACTTTTTGAGATGAGCGAAAAATACGTCTTCTTCTTCGGCGACGGCAAGTCCGAAGGTAACGCCACGATGCGAGCGGAACTCGGCGGTAAAGGTGCGAACCTCGCCGAAATGATCAACATTGGCTTGCCCGTGCCGGCAGGCTTCACAATTTCCACCGGCGTGTGTACCTACTACTACGCCAATGGCAAGAATTTCCCGCCGGAACTGACCGCGCAGGTGGAAGAAGCCCTCGCCAAGGTCGAGAAGGCCATGGGCAAGAAGTTCGGCAGCACGACTGATCCGCTGCTGGTCTCGTGCCGGTCGGGTGCTCGTGACTCGATGCCCGGTATGATGGATACCGTTCTCAATATTGGTCTGAATGACACGACCGTCGAAGCTCTGACCAAGGCCAGCGGCAACGAACGCTTCGCCTGGGACAGCTATCGCCGCTTCGTCCAGATGTACGGCGACGTCGTGCTGGACCTGAAGGTCCGCAACAAGAACGAAATCGACCCGTTCGAACACTTGCTCGAAGAGAAGAAGCACAAGGCGGGTGTCGAGATTGACTCGCAGTTGTCGGCGACGCACTTGAAGGAACTGGTCGCCGAGTTCAAGGCGGCCATCAAGGCGCGTACCGGTCACGACTTCCCGAACGACCCCAAAGAGCAAATGTGGGGAGCAGTCGGGGCTGTGTTCAACAGCTGGATGAATGACCGTGCGATGGTCTATCGCCGCACTTATGGGATCCCTCACGAATGGGGTACCGCGGTCAACGTGCAGGCAATGGTCTTCGGTAACCTGGGCGACGATTGTGCGACCGGTGTGGCCTTGACCCGTGACGGTGCGTTGGGTGTTCCCGGCTATTGCGGTGACTACCTCATCAACGCTCAGGGCGAAGACGTCGTCGCCGGTATCCGGACTCCGGAGAAGATCGAAGAGACGCTCGCCAAGGTCATGCCCGATGCTCACAAGCAATTGAACGAAATCGGCAAGACCCTCGAGAAGCACTACAAAGACGTGCAGGACATCGAGTTCACCGTGCAGAAGGGCAAGGTCTGGATGCTCCAGACTCGTAATGCCAAGCGAACGGGTTTCGCCGCGGTCCGCATCGCTGTGGACATGGTTGAAGAGGGTCTGATCGACGAGAAGACCGCTTTGTCGCCGAAGCGCATTCCGGCTGACGACTTGAATCAGCTCTTGCAGCCGATCTTCGATGCGGCCGGTAAGAAGAAGGCCCTCGCCGCTGGGCAGGGTCTGACCAAGGGCATCAACGCCGGTCCCGGTGCTGCGACCGGCAAGATCGTCTTCCATGCGGACGACGCCGAGCGGATGTTTAATGAGGACAACAGCGTCGAACTGATCCTGGTCCGTCGTGAGACGAGCCCGGAAGACTTGCGTGGTATGAAGGTCGCCAAGGGGATTCTCACCGCGTTCGGCGGTGCGAGCTCACACGCGGCACTCGTCAGCCGCCAGATGGGTAAGGTCTGCATCGTCGGTGCCGGTGAGTTGAACATCGACTACGAGGGTGGCACCGTCAAGGTGAAGGACAAGACCCTGAAGCTGGGTGACTACATCAGCATCGATGGTTTCACCGGTGAGATTTTTGCGGGCAAGGTTGATACCAAGCCCAGCGAAATCGTCCAGGTGCTGATCAGCAAGACGATGAAGGCCGAAGAGTCAGAGATCTATCAGCGCTACGCCAAACTGATGACCTGGGTCGACAAGTATCGCAAGCTGAAGGTCCGCACGAACGCCGACGAACCCAAGCAAGCTGAAGGGGCAGTCGCCTTCGGTGCTGAAGGGATCGGCCTGTGCCGCACCGAGCACATGTTCTTCAACCACATCGACGAATTCCGCGAAATGATCCTCGCCGATGGCTTGCAGGCTCGCGAGAAGGCCCTGGAAAAATTGCTGCCGCACCAGCGGGACGATTTCGCCGGTCTGTTCCGCGCCATGGCAGGGCGTCCGGTCACCATTCGTCTGTTGGATCCCCCGCTGCACGAATTCCTGCCGCACGATCATTCGGCCCAGCATGCCCTGGCTGAAAAGATTGGCATGTCGGCCGATACGGTTGCCAAGCGGGTCAAGGAATTGCACGAGTCCAACCCGATGCTCGGCCATCGTGGCTGTCGTTTGGGTATCGTGTATCCCGAAATCACCGCCATGCAAGCCCGGGCGATCATTGAAGCGGCCTGCATCGTGAAGGCTGAAGGGATCGAAGTGAATCCGGAAATCATGGTTCCGCTGGTCGGATTCCTGGCCGAATTCAAGGATCAGGAAAAGACGATCCGCGAGATCGCCGAGAAGGTCCTGGCTGAGAAGAAGGTGAAGCTGTCCTACCTGGTCGGGACGATGATCGAAGTGCCGCGCGCTTGTGCGGTCGCCGATCAGATTGCGACCGGCGCCGAGTTCTTCAGCTTCGGTACCAACGACTTGACGCAGACGACTCTGGGCATCAGCCGCGACGACTACGGCGGATTCATCACCTACTACCGCGAACACGACATCGTCCCGAACGACCCGTTCCAGACGATCGACCAGAACGGCGTGGGTGGCCTGATGAAGATGGGCGTCGACAAGGGCCGCAGCACTCGCAAAGACCTGAAGATCGGCATCTGCGGCGAACACGGCGGCGACCCGGCTTCGGTGATGTTCTGCCACAAGATCGGCCTGGATTACGTGAGCTGTTCACCGTTCCGAGTGCCCATCGCCCGCTTAGCGGCGGCTCAAGCTGCGTTGCAGCAGTAGGCCGTTAGATTAGACAAAAACCAACAGCCCGGAGATCCATTTGGATGTCCGGGCTGTTTTTATGACGGGGTAATATCGAGTCGGTGGAAGCAGAACTAGAGCTCTCCACTCGCGAAAGTTCCCACTCGTCGTTGCTAAATGACGGTCGGCGATGCGGAGGCAGCAGGTACAACATTCCGTCTCTATAAATTGAGAGACGGAATTCCTTTTGCCTGATGGTGTCGGGCGATCTGTGAGAATCGTACGGAACCTTGATACTTATCCCACAGCTTCAGAACAGCTCGTTCTTGATCCCCGCCAAACGTGCAGTTGAAGCCCGACGTCATCGCAAAATCGCTAAGTTGAACCGGCCTAATGAACATGAAGTCTTCAGGTCGGGCCAGCCTTGAGTAGCATGCGCTCATCATAATATCAGTCAGGACGACTTGGTGTCCCGACCGTGTCAAATCTTCAAAAGTCAGTTGGCCTAGTTCGGGTTGAGCATCCACGATTCGATACAGTCCGGGTTCTCCGGAGAGATGTGCTTCCAATAGCTCGATTTGTTCCGCCGTCAGTTTATAGAAGGAGTCGAGACTCAACTCCAGCATATTGTTGCCATCGATGACGACTTCGTTTTGGGCATAATCAAAAACAATACCCAGTTCGCCATCGTTGTCCGGCGGAAGAGCATGACCCTTGGAGTCGCGGTAGCCCAGATGCAGGCAGGCCGTTTGAAAGAATGGGCGATAAAACGGCAGTCGAGTCATGTCGAAATGCAACTGCTTGAAGATTTGTCGATAGCGACTGTACTTGTCGAGTTGCGACTCGGGTGCCATCAGCGAAGGGAAGCCCCACATGTGAATACTCCTTTTTCGGGGGTCAATAGCGGCGAAGTAGGTCGTCGCGATTTCTCGCCACTTCGTACTCCACACGAATCCATTCCACTTTCCACAGAGTAATCTCATTCAAAGCTGCGGACAATACGGACAAGCGAATAGAGGTTGGCAAAACGAAAACGGGGACGGCAAACCCAATTGGTCCGCCGTCCCCGTGATTCTCAATTCTGCTGCGACGGACTAGGTGTTGGACCCGACGTTAATCGTCTGAGTGGCCCCGGTGCTGGTGGCTCCCGTGACGTCGGTCAACCTGAACGTCGCCACACGGGCGGCCAGGCTGGTATTGCCCGCGAGCGTCGAGAAGTTAATGGCTCGGGTCAGGGCCTGGACGGCTTCCGGCGTGGCATTGATCGATTCGAGTCTGACCGACAGCGAGTTGCTGCCGATCGTGGCCCGGCCGATCTTGTTGCCGTTGTAGAGGACGTCGCTGCCCACCAGGGTGATGCCACCGACGTTGCTGATGCCCAACTTGTTCTTGCTGTTGCTGCCAGTCGTAATCTGCACGCTGATGCGGGCACCATCGAAGTCGAGCGTCGACGGTCCGGTGACAATCGCCGTGGGGGCGATGACCACCGCTGCCGCGCCGTTCGTGTAGGCAGTCGGATTGCCGCTGATCGTGATCGCTCGGCTGGGTGGGCTGGTCGAGACATTCATGAACTGCGTATCGGTGACACTGGCCGAGTTGCCTGCGTTTTCCACTCGGAAGGAAATCGTGCGTTGAGCTGTCGGCGGTGTGGTGGACGTGGACTTGTAAGTGATCACCTTCAGCAAGGCATTAATCGCGTCGGTTGTGACACTCTGGTTGAAAGTGATGATCAGGGCAGTACCGCCGCTGCCTGTTTGAGTAATCTTGCCGATCACCGTACTGCCGAAGCTGATATTCTTGCCGCTCACCGAGATCTTGCCGGTGGCCGCATCCTGATCGTAAACGGCGAGTCTGTCGTTTGAATTCGGGCTCCCGGTGATTTGGACCGTGAGCTTCCCACCGCGGAAATCGATGGGTGATTCCTGGCCGGTGATCGCCGCCGCGGCGTCGATCACGGTCTGGCCATGGCGGATGTAGAACGTACTCGGGGCACTCGGCAGATTGAGGACCGGCGGTTCCGCGACGTTGGTCAGGCTGACGATCACGATACACGTATCGATGAGGCCGTTTCCGTCGGTCACTTGCACCACGAATTGGAGAGTCGGATGGGCTTCGAAGTCCAGCGCCGCATTGTTGGCGACGGTGATCTGACCCGTGGTCGGATTGATCGCGAAAGTTCCATCGGTGTTGCCGCTGGTGATGGTGAAGGTCGCCGTATCACCGACGTCAGGATCGGTGGAGATGATGGTGCCGACGACCGTTCCGACTGCGGAGTTTTCTGCAAGATTGAAGTGTGCGTCATCGATCACTGGAGCGTCGAAGACTTGCGTAACGGTGATGGTGAAGGTCTGGGTGGTCGAGGTATCAATTCCCCCCGCATTGTCATGGATCTGGACGGTGACTGTCGCAGAGCCATTCTTGTTGGGGGCTGCAGTATAGGTCAGGGTGCCATCGGCAGCGATTGTCGGTTGCACGCTGAACAGCGAGTTATTGTCGTTCGTCACGATGAAGTTGACCGCCTGACCCGATTCGTTGGACGGACCGGGTGAGAACGTGGAGATGAATTCGTCGACGGTCTGAGCACCAGCGTCTTCCGCGGAAGTCTGATTGCCGCCGACCGTGAAGGTCGGAACGTCATTGACCGCGGTGATGGTGAGCGTAAAGGTCTGCGTGGTGGACGTGTCGAAACCGCTATTGGCAGAGCCGCCGTCGTCGTGAATATAGACCGTGACGGTCGCGGAACCATTGGGATTGGGTGCCGCGGTGTAGGTCAGATTGCCGGTCGCATCGATCGCCGGCTGGACACTGAAGAGGGCGTTGTTGTCGTTGTCCACGACGAAATTAACGGTATCACTTTCCCCCGGACCCGGTGAGAACGTGGAAATAAATCCGGTCACTGATTGCGCACCGGCATCTTCCGCAGTACTTTGGTCACCACCCACCGTAAAGCTGGGCGCATCGTTGACGGCGGTCACGGTGATCGTGAAGGCGTGGACGACAGAGGTGTCTGTTCCTCCACCGTTATCATGAATCTGGACTGAAACGGTCGCCGTACCATTTTGATTGGCGGCCGGCGTGTAGGTCAGAGTGCCATCGGCTGCAATTGCCGGCTGCACACTAAAGAGCGAGTTGTTATTGTTCGTAACGATGAAGTCGACGGTCTGCGAGGATTCATTCGGACCGGGAGAGAACGTGGAGATGAAGCCAGAAACCGTCTGCGCTCCGGCGTCTTCCAGGATGGTCTGATTGGGACCCGCGGTGAATGACGGGACGTCGTTGACGGGAGAAATTGTGATCGTGAACGTCTGCGGTGCCGATGTCCCGGTTTCACCATAAGTTGTCGGACCATCGTCGTGGGCGTAGACCGTGACCGTGGCCGTGCCATATTGGTCGTCGGCCGGGGTAAACGTCAGGTTGCCGCTGGCATCAATCGTCGGCTGCACGCTGAACAGGGAATTGTTGTCGTTCGTAACGCTGAAGGTGACCGACTGCCCTGATTCATCAGCGGGCCCAGGGGAAATTGCCGTGATGAAGCCGTTGATCGTTTGAGCCCCGGCGTCTTCCGAGATGGCTGGGTTGGTGCCCAGCGTGAACGTCGGATCGTCGTTCAGGGAGATGACGTTCATCGTGATCGTGGCCGTTGAAGACAGTCCCAGCGGATCAGTGATCGTATAAGTGAACGTATCCGGCCCATTGTAGTTCGCAAATGGTTGATAGTTGACGACATCATCGGTATAATCGAGTGGTGTGCCGTTGTCATCGACGGTGGCGATTCCGTGTGACGGGTCGGTGGCGATGGTGATCACTAATGGATCGCCATCGACCTCGGTTGCATCCCGCAAGACGAGAATGTCGCGGGAGCCGTCTTCGAAGACAACAATGCCTGTTTCATCGACCGCGACTGGCGCGTCATTCACGGGCGTGATATGAATCGTGAACGTCTTCGTAGTCGACTGATCGATGCCGCCGTGGTCGATATCTCCGTCGTCGTACAGCGTGACACTCACGGTGACGGTGCCGTTCGCATTGGCTGCGGGCGTGTAGGTCAAATCACCAGTAATCGGGTCGATCTGCGGCAGGACGTCAAACTTCGAATCGTCACTGGTGGTGATGATGAACTCCAACTGCTGGTCGCCCTCATCAGGTCCAGCGCTGATGCCGGTGGCAAAGCCTGCGACGGTTTGTGCTCCGGCATCTTCCAGGATGGTTTGATCGGGACTGCCCGGCAACGAGAAGGTGGGTGCATCATTCACATCGTCCACGACGATCGTGAAATAGCGAGTGTAGGAATCTTGACCGCCATACGCCGATCCGCCGTCATCGTGCAGCGTGACCGTGACCGTGGCATTGCCATGAGCATTGGCGGCCAGGGTATAGGTCAAGGTGCCGGTTGTGGGATTGATCGACGGCTGCACGGTGAAGAGCGAGTTATTGTCGTTGGAGACGATGAAGTTCAGGACCTGCGAGGATTCGTCGGTGGCACTCGCGGGGCCCGCTGCCATTCCGGTGGCGAAGCCGGTCACGGAATGGGCACCGGTGTCTTCCAGCACTTCGTCGTACAGCGGGGTCGTAAACTCAGGGGCATCGTTCTTGGCGTTGACAGAGATCGTAAAGGTCTGAGGATCCGTGCGATCGACGCCCCCGTTCAGGCTGCCGCCATCGTCCATCAAGACCACGGAGACCGTCGCCGTGCCGTTGGCATTGGGAGTCAGGGTGTAGGTCAGATCGCCCGTGACGGGATCAATCGCCGGTTGTACCGCGAACAAACTGTTGTTGTCGTTGGTGACGTTGAATGTCAGGTTTTGGGTTTCACCGCTGCCGCCGGTCGAGAGATCCGTCGCCCAGTTGGAGACCGTGTGCGTGGCCGAGTGGGTCACATTCAACTGCACATCATCGACACCGACTTCGAAGAAGAATTCCGTATTGGTCGTAGCGAACCGCAACCGCAGGGTCTCACCCGCATGTGCCTGCAGGAAGGTCGTCAAATCGGCAGTCAGCGTGGAATAGCCATAATTCGCGGCATCGCCCGGATGGGTTTGGAACAGGTTCATCAAGACGTCGCTGGGGTGCGTGCTGTCGATGGCTGACGATCCCGTGAGCAGATCGATCCGCGCCTGTTGATTGGCCGCGTCCACGCCGACCAGACTGGAAGGGTCTGTGTAGTCGATGTTGTGGTTATTGATGTAAAGCTGCAGGGAAAGCGTCGCGGCGACAATGTCTGTGGGGACGACGAAGTTCTGATACAGGATCGAGTAGCCCGGCCCGAACTGGTCCGCCATGGCGGCGTCGGTGCCTTCGGGGGGTGCCGCAACGACGAAGTCCGGACCATCAGGATTGCTGCCCAGCGGGGTTTCCGTGCCGGTTTGCGGATAGAAGTTGTTATCGCCGAATCCTTCGGAGTCGGCACCAAATGTTGTCCAGCCGGTCAGGCCGCCTTCGAAGCCACCATTCGTGATCAAATTCGTGGTGCAGGAATGGCTGTCTTCATTAACGATCTGGTCGGGACCCATCGTGAAGGTGGGGGCGTCGTTGACGCCGGTCACGACAATGTTGAAGGTCTGTGGATCTGAAGTATTGACCCCGCCATCCGACGTTCCGCCGTTATCCATCAACGTAACGGTGACCACGGCGGTACCGAACGCATTCGGGTTCAGGGTGTAGGTCAAGCTGCCCGAGGAATTGAGCGTGGGCTGCACGGCGAACAGACTGTGGTTGTCGTTGTCGACGATGAAGGTGAGAGCTTGCGAGTTCTCGTCCGCGGTCGGTCCCTTGGTGATGTCTGTAGCCCAGTTGACCACGGTGTGAGCACCATTGACTCCACTGTCTTCGAGGACCTCTTCATCGGCCCCCTTGGTGAAGGCAGGAGCGTCGTTGACGCCGATGACGTTGATCGCGAAGGTCTGCGAGCCGGATGTATCGCTGCCACCATTAAGGGTGCCGCCACTATCGCTGAGCGTAATGGTGACCATGGCGGTGCCATTGGCGTTGGGTGCCAGCGTGTATGTCAGAGTGCCGTCGGCAGCGATGGCCGGTGCGACGCTGAAGAGCGACGGATTGTCATTGTTGGTGACATTAAAGGTGAGTGTCTGGCTGCCTTCACCTGGTCCGGCGGAAATCCCCGTGGCCCAGTTGGCGACAGTATGCAGATCAGTGTCTTCGAAGACGGTTTCGTCGGTGCCCTTGGTAAAGGCAGGAGCGTCATTCACACCCGTGACGACAATGTCGAACGTCTGCGAAGCGGACGTATCCACACCGCCATTGAGCGTTCCGCCATCATCGCTGAGAGTGACGGTAACGGTGGCAGTGCCGAAGGCATTGGCGGCCAGGGTATAGGTCAGGTTGCCGCTGGCGTCAATGGCCGGCTGGACGGAGAAGAGCGCGTTGTTGTCATTGGAGACGTTGAACGTGAGGTTCTGCGTATTCTCGTCGGCGGTCGGTCCCTTGGTGATTCCGGTGGCCCAGCCATTGACGGTGTGCAGGGTGGTATCTTCGAGGACGGATTCGTCGGCGCCCTTGGTGAAGGCGGGCGCGTCATTGACCGGGTTGACGACGATGGCAAAGGTCTGTGTTCCCGACGTATCGGCACCGCTGTTGAGCGTTCCGCCGTTATCGCTGAGGGTAATGGTGATGTTTGCGGTGCCGTTGGCATTAGGAGCCAGGGTGTAGGTCAAAGTGCCGTTGGCGGAGATCGCCGGTGCGACGCTGAAGAGTGTGGGATTGTCGTTGTTGGTGACGTTGAACGTGACCGTCTGACTGCCTTCATTCGGACCGGCGGAAATGGCCGTAGCCCAGTTGGCGACGGAATGAGGATTGGTGTCTTCGTAGACCGATTCGTCACCACCCTTGGTGAAGGAGGGTGCGTCATTGACGTTGGTGACGACGATGTCGAATGTCTGTGACGCCGACGTATCGACTCCGCCATTGAGTGTTCCGCCATCATCGCTGAGAGTGACGGTAACGGTGGCGGTGCCGAAGGCATTGGCGGCGAGGGTATAGGTCAGGTTGCCGCTGGCGTCAATGGCCGGCTGGACGGAGAAGAGCGCGTTGTTGTCATTGGAGACGTTGAACGTGAGGTTCTGCGTGTTCTCGTCCGCGGTCGGTCCCTTGGTGATGCCGGTGGCCCAGCCATTGACGGTGTGCAGGGTCGTATCTTCCAGAACGGACTCATCGGCACCCTTAGTGAAGGCGGGGGCGTCATTGACCGCGGTGATGTTGAGCGTAAAGGTCTGCGTGGAGGACTGATCGACGCCCCCGTTGGCCGTGCCGCCGTCGTCGTGAATATAGACCGTGACGGTGGCAGAGCCGTTTGCGTCGGCAGCCGCTGTATACGTCAGCTTGCCGGTCGCATCGATCGCTGGTTGGACGCTGAAGAGTGCGTTGTTATCGTTCGTCACCACGAAATTGACGTTATCGGATTCCCCCGGACCTGGCGAGAACGTCGAAATGAATCCAGTGACGGACTTCGCTCCACCGTCTTCGAGACTCGTTTCCGTCGGTCCGACGGTAAACGAGGGAGCGTCGTTGACTCCCGTGACGTTGATGTTGAACGTCTGAGGAGCTGACGTATCGTTTCCGCCGTTAGCCGATCCACCATCATCGCTGAGCGTGACCGTAACGACTGCGGATCCGAAGGCATTGGGGGCCAGAGTGTAGGTCAGATCCCCGGTGGTCGTATCAATCGCCGGCAATACGGAGAACAGACTGTCGTTGCTCGTGCTCACATGGAATGTGGTGAGCGATTGACCTGATTCATTCGCGGGTCCAACTGACATTCCGGTGGCCCAGCCGGTCACGGTATTCAGGCCAGAGTCTTCGAGGACAGATTCGTCGGCGCCCTTGGTGAAGGCGGGGGCGTCATTGACCGCGGTGATGTTGAGCGTAAAGGTCTGCGTGGATGACTGATCGACGCCCCCGTTGGCCGTGCCGCCATCATCGTGGATATAGACCGTGACGGTGGCAGAGCCGTTTGCGTCGGCAGCCGCGGTATACGTCAGCTTGCCGGTCGCATCGATCGCTGGTTGGACGCTGAAGAGAGCGTTGTTATCGTTCGTCACCACGAAATTGACGTTATCGGATTCCCCCGGACCCGGCGAGAACGTAGAAATGAATCCAGTGACGGACTTCGCTCCACCGTCTTCGAGACTCGTTTCAGTCGGTCCGACGGTAAACGAGGGGGCGTCGTTGACTCCCGTGACGTTGATGTTGAACGTCTGAGGAGCTGACGTATCGTTTCCGCCGTTAGCCGATCCACCATCATCGCTGAGCGTGACCGTAACGACTGCGGATCCGAAGGCATTGGGGGCCAGAGTGTAGGTCAGATCCCCGGTGGTCGTATCAATCGCCGGCAATACGGAGAACAGACTGTCGTTGCTCGTGCTCACATGGAATGTGGTGAGCGATTGACCTGATTCATTCGCGGGTCCAACTGACATTCCGGTGGCCCAGCCGGTCACGGTATTCAGGCCAGAGTCTTCGAGGACTGTTTCATCGGCACCCTTAGTGAAGGCGGGGGCGTCATTGACCGCGGTGATGTTGAGCGTAAAGGTCTGCGTGGAGGACTGATCGACGCCCCCGTTGGCCGTGCCGCCGTCGTCGTGGATATAGACCGTGACGGTGGCAGAGCCGTTTGCGTCGGCAGCCGCTGTATACGTCAGCTTGCCGGTCGCATCGATCGCCGGCTGCACGCTGAAGAGTGCGTTGTTGTCATTTGTCACGACGAAGTCAACGGTGTCGCTTTCGAACGGACCCGGCGAGAACGTGGAAATGAATCCGGTCACGGATTGCGCACCGGCATCTTCGTTGGTGGTTTGTGTCGGTCCGACGGTGAAGGTCGGGACGTCGTTGATATTGGCGACGACGATGTTGAACGTCTGCGGGGCGGAGGAATCGCTGCCACCGTTCGCGGTCCCGCCATTATCGTGCAGCGTCACAGTCACGACTGCCGTGCCGAATCGATTGGCGGCCAGCGTGTAGGTCAGGTTGCCGCTGGAATCGACAGCCGGCCCGGTAGAGAACAGGGCGTCGTTGTCGGTTGTAACGCCAAAGCTCAGCGTTTGACCCGATTCGTTCGCGGGACCCTTGACCAAAGCCGTGGCCCAGCCATTGACGGTATGCAAACTCGTGTCTTCATCAACGCTCTCGTCGCCCCCCTTGGTGAAGGACGGGGCATCATTGACTGGGGTGATGTTGATCGTGAACGTCTGCGTCGCGGAAGTATCCACACCGCCGTTGGTGGAACCGCCGTCATCATGGATGTAGACCGTCACAGTGGCTGAGCCATTCGCGTCGGCGGCTGCCGTATAGGTCAGTTTCCCCGTCGCGTCAATCGTCGGCTGCACGCTGAAGAGACTGTTATTGTCGTTAGTTACGACGAAATCGGGCGTCTGTGAGCTTTCGTTGGCGGGACCGACAGAGAAGATCGAGATAAACCCGGTGACTGATTGTGCTCCCGCGTCTTCGAGTGTGGTCTGGGTGGCCCCGACGGTGAAGCTGGGCACATCGTTTACGGCGGTGACGTCAATCGTGAAAGTCTGCGTCGAAGAAGTATCGACCCCACCGTTAGCCGTGCCGCCATCATCGTGAATCTGGACGGTCACCAGGGCCGAACCGTTCTGGTTGGCCGCGGGAGTGTAGGTCAATTTGCCATTAGAATCGATCGATGGCTGCACGCTGAAGAGCGAGTTATTGTCATTGGTGACAATGAAGTCGAAGGTCTGTCCGTCTTCATTGGCGCCCCCGGCCGCGATCCCCGTGGCAAAGCCAGGGACCGACTGCGCGCCGGCATCTTCCAGGATTGGCTGGTCACTCCCGACGGTAAAGATGGGAACGTCATTGACCGAGGTCACCGTGATGCTGACGCCCGCGATGTTACTGGTCGCGGCCGCGGTGTCCATGATTTCGAATGTAAAGCCATCCGAGCCGAAATAGTCCGGGGCGGGGGTATAGGTGTAAGCGCCGGTGGTTGAGTCGGTGATGATCACCGTCCCGTGTGAGGCACCGGCAACCAGCGAGTAGGTCAGGGTCGAAGCGGGATTCGTATCGGGATCAGTGCCGATCAGCATCCCGGGGTTCGCGCCAGAATCTTCATCAACCGTCAGGGTTCCGCCACTTGCCGTGGGTGAATCCTCATTGACGGGATTGGCGGTCATCGTAATCACGCCAGTATAGGGGACCGCTCCATCTTCACCGCCGTCAGCAATACTGACATCGATGTGGAAGTTCTTATCGTAATTGGCGTTCGGTGTGAATTTCACGGCCGCCAACGCGGCATTCACCGTGGCTTTCTCGCCAGTGATCGACAACACGCCCAGGTTGAACGTCGCTCCGGGGGCCGAAAGAGTTCCGGCATCGCTATCAGACAGAGACAATGTCGCGGTGATCACATCATGCAAGTCGGCGTCATCGGCTACGATTGCACCAATATTCTGCAGACCGCCGTCTTCCGAATAGTTGACGCTCTGTGTCGCATTGGTGGCGGTCGGAGCATCGTTCAAGCCCATCACATACAACCGCACGATCGCCGTGGGACCGACCGCATCGGGTCCAAAGTCACCGGCGTCAGCAACCTTATAGGTGAATTCCTGGATGGAGATCTCACCATGGGTGAGCGACTGCAGACTTGCCCCCGGAGTATAAACAAAGGAACCGTCTGAACTGAGGAGGGCGACGCCAACTGCCGTATTCGTCGCCTGGATTGTCGTTCTAGTGCCCAGGCCAGCAGGGTCGTTGGCTAGCACGCCCGGAGCGGGGACGCTGAAGACGTGGTCTTCATCGATGCCGGCGTTGGGTGCATAGATATCGATGACCGGGACGACGGTCATCAAAGTACGTTCTTCCAGGGTTTCCGAGGCCTGTGACGCCTGGGCGGCGAGTTTCGACTGTTGGCTCCGCGTGCGCGGGGTCTTCTTCTTGCCAAACAATTTGCTGCTGAGGGCGGCGAGCCAGCTTGTGATAACCACGGTCGAAACTCCCGAAAAAAATTTAGTAGGGCGAAGAAGGGGGGCCGGCAATCTTCCAGTCGCGAACTGTCTCAAGGGGAGACTCGACACATCGGCAGGGGGATACCGACGCGCCACCGCTGGACCAGCGACGTGGCTCACCGTGGATCAAGGTGAGAACGGCTGGCAATCTGGTGAATTACTGGTGTGGGTTGTTGGAATTAAATCAACGGAGATCTCGGCAGTCCTGTGGCCCAGGTAGAAATCGCCGAGTGACTCAGGGGGCATACCACGTGTTCATTCGAACGCAGCCGCGATCACGAAACGGAATCTATGCGTACGAACTAGTTCGGTATTGTCTTGAGGATCGTCAGATCCGTTATAAGCACTTTAAGGATTGAATTCGGAGTAAGTCGCGCAATCGCTATTGTCGCGCCATCCGTAATAGCAGATGAGACCGTACGTACCTCGGAAGTGAAAACGAGCATGCTGCCCGGTTCCGTCCGTAAACGATGTGAGGATAGTTTTTTAGGGAAGCGTCGATGTATCGCGAAGATGCTCTTGGGGCCTCGTTCCAGAACCGGATTGAGGTAATCCACTGCAAATTATTTAAAGTTCAGCAATCAAGGTCGATGGCTCGAGTTGAGGTGTGAACGATTCAAGTCCTGCGAGACTCTTCGGATGGTGAGGTTAAGACACAGGTGCGAATTGGACGGCTTATTACAATAACTGCCTGGATGCCACAATATCAGTTTTGAGCAAAATGCGATGAGTGAGCACGTTTTAAATAAAATTGCGCCGGACTTGGCCAATCGCGCTTTTGAAAAAGATTACTGCCGTGACTCTCTATATTGACGGTCAGTCTGCGATTGTGTGAAATCTGCGAGCGAGTGAAACAATTTCTTTACTTTACTTCGTAGGGTTCCAATAATTGGGGTTCATTGAGTGCTGTCAGGCCATGTGAACCTCAGGTGTGTGAGTGTGTCTCATACTCTTGGGAATGGAATACGGTCACGGACCTTGAACAGGTTGTGGAACGGCACCCTGAGCTGTGTGTTCTGCCAACGGACCCATCAAGTTGCAGTTGTTTGAATTGTGTGTTGTCTCACTGGGTTGTCCGACAAGGGAGTTAGATCATGGTTCGCGTGAATGCTCGCTATGCACAGGGCCAGTTGGTTCTTGAGCAACCGCTGGACCTGCCTGAAGGCACGGAGGTCGTCATCGATATTCATCAGGTTGCCACCGATGAGCAGCAAGCCTGGGAACTGGCCTGCAGCCGACTCGAAGCGGAATGGGATCTCGCCGACCCCAGCTTTGACGACTGGCGCAAGCTCTATGCCGTCAATCCGCCGACGGATACCGAATAATTCTGGCAGCGCTCAAGCAGCCTTACTTTGTGAGCGGAATGGCGCTAGCCACCTGTTCTGTGTTTTGACTTCCGTTGAAAAACCGGCGGCTAGCGCCGTGCCGCTCACGATGACCGCACGAAGGGATTCGATGCCTGCTCTTGAAAGATGCTTCCGGTACCTGGTACTGGGAGTTGTGATTCTTCCCAGTCTCTTCGCGATCCCCTCCGCCGACCTGAGCGCAGGCGACCGGCGGAGGGCTCGACAACACCGCCATGTCGTCTGCCCGCTTGATCTGGGACTGGGGACACCTCCAGCCGCCTGCGGGGCCGTGGCCGTTCCCACAGTGATTCCGGCTACGATCCCAACTCCGGCCATCCCCCGAGTTGCCGCGCCGGAAGTGGTCTTGTTGGGGTATTCGGTGCAGGGCGTGCCGATCACCATGCACGTGTTTGGCACCCAGGGCCGCGCAGCTCTGATCTTCGGAGCCATCCACGGGAGCGAACCCAACAGCGGCCATCTCGCCCGGCACTTGCTCGACTATCTGCTGGAGCATCCCGCTGCGTACGCCAATCGTCGAGTCGCGGTGATCCCGGTCACTAATCCAGACGGCCTGGTACGGACGCGTCGGCTGAATGAGCACCAGATCGACCTCAACCGCAACTTTCCTGCGACCAATTGGAAGATCTCCAAACGCGGCGAAACATTCGGCGGAGAAAAACCGGCCAGCGAGCCGGAAACACAGGCCATTATCAAGGCGGTCGAACTTCTGGGACCCGACCGCATCGTATCGATCCATGCCATCACCAAAGGCCGCGAGTGCAACAACTACGACGGCCCCGGAGCCGATCTGGCCGAAGCGATGAAGTTGGAGAATGGTTATCGAGTCGCCAAAACGATCGGCTACCCCACACCCGGCAGCTTCGGTTCGTGGGCCGGAATTGATCGTCAGATCCCCACGATTACGCTGGAGTTACCAGTCGATCTGCCGGGGGAAGAGTGTTGGAAGAAGCACCGCGAAGCACTGTTGGCCGTGATACAATTCCAACCGTCGAAGAAACAACCATAGGCAACTCAGGGATGGAGATGTGATGGTTTGACCCCGGAGGGGTCGCAGAGAGTAGCCGGTGGTTGAGGAGCGGAGCGACGACACCACCGGTCAATCCCCAGATATGACCGCCGCATCCTGAAGGGATGCCAGAGGGAACGAAGTAACGATCGACCGGGTTCTCAACGCTCTGCGATCCCTTCAGGATCGGGGAAGCGATGGGACGACAGCCGGTGGTGTCGTCGCTCCGCTCCTCAACCACCGGTTACTCTCTTTAATCCCTCCGGGATAGCTGCGAATACACGATCTCAGGCCATTCCGCTAAAGTGTTGCAGGGGCTGCAATCTCTTCTGTTAATCGGGACGCATCAAATGAACTCTCCTCGCAGATTCGGCGTAAGTCTTGGACTGGCCAACTTGATCTTGGTTGGGTGTGGATTGTTTGTGTTGGCGGGCAGTGACCCGGCAAAACCGGCTGATAAGAAGGAAGCGGTGACCGGTGAAGTCGCCTCGGCGGATGGAGTCACCATCCGCTACGAGGTCCACGGAGCAGGCGAACCGGCGTTGGTGTTCATTCACGGCTGGTGTTGTGATCGTACCTTCTGGCAACCGCAACTCGACCATTTCGCCAAATCACGACGGGTTGTGGCGATTGACTTGGGCGGACACGGCAAGTCGGGGCTGGGGCGGAAGAATTGGACGATGGCGGCATTCGGCAAAGATGTGGCCGCAGTGGTCGAGAAGCTGCAACTGAAGTCGGTCGTTCTGGTCGGACATTCGATGGGTGGTCCCGTGATGCTCGAAGCGGCCCCGCTGCTGAAGGAGCGGCTGGTCGGGCTGGTGGGAGTCGACACGCTGACCGATCCCGAAGAGAAATACTCAGCCGAGCAAATGGCCGAGTATCGCAAGCCCTTCGAGAAGGATTTTGCGGCGGGGATGCGAGAAGCACTCCGTCACGAACACGACTTCTTCACCGCGAAGACGAATCCCGTGTTGATCGAGAAAATCGTCACCAAGATGTCCTCGGCTCCCGGCGATGTCGGTGTGAGCGCGTTTCAGGCGATGCTCGATTTTGCCAACGAATTCGAACGTCCGCGGATGAAAGAGGTCAAGGTACCATTGGTCTGCATCAACGCGGTTCGAGATCCCAAGAAGGTCGAAGCGGGCAAGAAATACGCCCCACAGTTCGAAGTCCTCACACTTCCCGACGCGGGGCATTTTCTGATGATGGAGTACCCGGACGCGTTCAACGCGTTACTGGAGAAGACGCTGGTCGGGATGACTACGCCCGCGACAAAGCCCAAGTAATCGATGGCACACGGATCGCATTTAGGCGAGCGTCCGGCGTAAGCCGGATGGTTGTTAGACGCGATCAATCAACCATTTCACGTGACTTAAACAGATGAGCAAAACAAATCAATAAGCTCCTCAGTTGGGTGCCACTGGCACTGCCAGTGCCGGGTAGTCTATACGCCGTCCGCAAAACACTGGCGGAGCCAGTGGCACCCACAGAATCTATTGATTTGCCTGAGTCGCTAACAACCTCCGGCTTACGCCGGACGCTCGCCTACGCGCAGTTCTACCCGCGTGCATACGGCCCCGACGCCGCACCGGGAAACTGCGAAAACCCGGCTTGAACGCATTCCGCCAACACCTTGGCCGCGCTCAACAAGTCCTCACGCGATGCATCCAGATGCGTGCAGGCTCGCAGGCGAGACTTGCCTCCCGCATTGATCAGAACCCCGCGCTGCTTTAACGCATAGGACAGCTGCGACGCGTTACCCAGTTTGGGATCGACCTCAAAGAAGACCAGGTTCGTCGGCACCCCGGAAGCATCCGTCTTGATTCCAGGAATCTTGCGGATCTCCTCCGCAAATGCCTGGGCGTTCTCGTGATCAACAGCGAGTCGTTCGACATTGTTTTCGAGAGCGTAGACCGCCGAGGCCGCCACGATACCCGCTTGCCTTAAGGCACCGCCGAACATTTTTCTAGCACGACGAGCACGGTAGATCAGGTCCTTCGAGCCGATCAGGATCGACCCCATCGGGCAGCCCAGTCCCTTCGAAAAACAGACCGAGATACTGTCGATGTGCTCGCAAATCTTCGCTGCAGATTGCCCGGTGGCGACCACGGCGTTAAACAGCCGGGCACCATCCATGTGGACTTGCAGCCCATTCGAGTGAGCCCACTTTCCGACCCGTTCCAGCATATCCAAGGGATAGCAGTGCCCGCCGCCGACGTTGGTCGTATTCTCGACACAGACTAGCTTGGTCCGCGCGAGATGTTGATTGTCGGCTCGGATTTGGCCCTCTAACTGCGGGAGATCGAGCATGCCGAGGTTGCCCGAAAGTGTGCGGCAGGTGACTCCGCTGAGTGCCGCGGGAGCTCCCCCTTCGAAACCTGCGATGTGTCCGCCGGCTTCAATCAACAGCTCATCACCCGATTGGCAATGGGCCCGGACGGCCATCTGGTTGGATTGTGTCCCCGAGCAGCAATAGACGGCCGCTTCCTTGTTGAACAGTTTGATGACCATCTCTTCGAGACGATTGACGGTCGGATCCTCGCCGTTCATGTCATCACCGACTTCGGCGTTGGCCATCGCTTGTCGCATGGCGGCGCTCGGCTTGGTGACGGTATCACTCCGCAAATCAATCACTCGGCTCATCAATCGGTCCTAAGTAGGGGGACATGGTACATTGCGGCGCGGCTTTTGTGAGGCTCCGCCGAACCGTAGCCCGACTCTCCGAGTCGGGTACTCTTCGTTTCGATGCATCCGACTCAGAGAGTCGGGCTACGGAAATGCGGTCGCCTGAGACCAGAATAACCCATCAAGCATCACCCCCGCAACTTTACCTCGCGTAGAAGATGATCTACGATTTGCGAAACGCGTAGCGCGAGACCGCCTGATTTTCCAGCAACCGAGACCCGACAACTGACAGGCCCCACCATGCGGATCGACCGAATTGACCTCTACCATGTCGCCATGCCGTTGATCTATCCCTGGCGCACCGCCTATGGAGAAGACACGGCCGCCCATGCCGTTTTGTGCCGCATGGTCAGCGGTTCGGTCGAAGCCTGGGGCGAAAGTTGCCCCCTGACGGCCCCGTGTTACAGCCCGGAATGGGGCGGGGGTATCTTCACGGTCGCTCGCGATTGGCTGGCTCCGGCGCTGATCGGCAAGGAGATTTCCTCCGGAGACGATCTCCAAAAGCAGTTGGCCATTTATAAGGGCAACCCCTTCTCCAAGGCAATTCTCGATACGGCCTGGTGGAGTCTGCAGAGCAAGCTTACGAACACGCCATTGTATCGGCTCCTGGGAGCCACTCGGAACGAAGTGTCCGTAGGTGCCGACTTTGGCGTCATGGATTCGATTGATGATCTGCTGGCCTCGGTCGACAAAGCGGTCGCCGCCAAATTCCCGCGCGTGAAGCTGAAATTCCGCCCGGGCTGGGATCTGAATGTGCTCAAAGCCGTGCGGGGCGCCTATCCCAAACAAACCTTCCACATCGATACCAACAGCGGCTACCGGTTGTCGGACATCGACCTCTTCAAGCAAGTCGATGAATTCAACCTGGCGATGATCGAACAGCCGCTGCAGCACGATGATTTACTGGACCACGCTGAACTCCAGCGTCAGATTCGGACCCCGGTCTGTCTCGACGAAAGTATCGTGACCGTACGCCAAGTCGAGCAGGCCATCAAGTTGGGAAGCTGCCGCTATGTCAATATCAAGCCGGGCCGCGTGGGTGGCCTGACGAACGCCATCAAGATTCACGACACCTGCCAGCGAGCCGGAATTCCGTGCTGGGTCGGCGGCATGCTGGAAAGCAGCCTGGGGGCGGGGATCTGCGTGGCGTTGGCGATGCTCGACAATTTCAAATATCCAGCCGACATCTTCCCGAGTTCGCGGTTCTATCATCAGGATCTGTCCGAACCCGCGCTGCAACTGATCTCGCTCCCCGATGGCACTCCGGGTATTCGCGCGACCGATTCGTTGCCCGAACCCGTTGCCGATCGCCTGGCGAAACTCACGATCCAGCACGCCACTTTCAAGTCGTAAGCTCGGCGCAGCCGAGCCGTAGCCCGACTCTCTGAGTCGGGAGCATTTCGACGAGGAGTACCCGACTCAGAGAGTCGGGCTACGAGACTGCAATGAGATATCTGTTGAGATAGTAATAATGGCATATAGACAAAGCCGCGTTTTTCTGGAGAATTTCGACTGCACTCAGAAACTTGAATCCATCTCAAAACTTTCAAAATAATTTGGTAACCGGCTGCTCGCGATCATCCACTATCCATCTGAAATCACGCCGAACAAGTTCATTCGCAACTGACCTCGGCCAAAGTTCTCCCTTCGCTGATCCGTGATTCAATCGCCGTTCTGCCACGCGATTGTATTACGATCCCCAGCCGCACATCGCCGATCGAAAACCAAGCCAGCCTTAGAGTTCACTTAATGTTTGCTCAATCAAAATCGTTTGAGAGTATGAGGGTGCCAAAGTAACGGAGTCAGAGTACAGCCTGAACGTGATCGGACTTTTCTCTACTCTCAAACCCTCACACACTGATACTCTCACACTTTCAGGCCGCGCAAACATTCTGTTAAAGCGCTACCCCTGTCTCCCCACGCGAGCTGTGTGACCACGCTCCGCAGCCTGCCCGCCCGCGCGAAAAATCCTCGCCCTGCCTCCTACCCATCTCCTCTCCGCTACCGGGGTTCCCTCCCCACACTTGAGGTACGTCTATCATGTCACAGCATTCCTCGCATCCCGTCTCGTGGTTGCAATCTCTGAATCAGTGGATCCAGGGAAGCTCCAAGCGTAAACGATTCGAACAACTCGAAACTCCCGCTCCGGCGCACGTTGAGTTTCTAGAAACGCGGCAATTGTTATCGGCCACCAACCCGACTCAGTCGGCGACACAAAATCCTGCCGAACCCAAGCCGGATACTGCCACTGCCGGGTCCACCAGCACGACCACGACGACGCATGGCGTGGATTCCAACGGCAATCCGACCACGACGGTTACCGTCACGACGACGACCACCGATGCCGACGGCAATACAACGACTTCCTCCACATCAACAACCACCGTCGACGGCACGACCACGCCGGTATCCACCTCGATTGATTCGGATCAAGCGATTGCGACCGCGGTGCAATCCGATGGCAAGATCATTCTGGTCGGCGCCGCTCAGATGAATACGTTCGGGGACTATGACTTCGCCGTCACCCGCCTGAACGCCGATGGCTCGCTGGATACCACGTTCGGTACCAACGGCAAAAAGACGATCTCGTTCAATCTGGGTGGAGTCGATGCAGACGGCAATCTCAACGCGGATCTCGATGTCGCCAACTGTGTGGCGATCCAGAGCGACGGCAAGATTGTGGTTGGCGGTTATGCCCAGCGCGACGGCAACGGCAACTTTGACTTTGCTGTCGTGCGACTGAATACGGACGGCTCGCTGGATACCAACTTCAGCAGCGATGGCAAGGCCCTCGTGGCGTTCGACTACGGTGGCAACGGCGACGATCGTGCGACGGGAGTCGCCATCCAAGGCGATGGGAAGATCGTGCTGGTCGGCACTTGCGAACAGAACGCCAGTGGATCGGGAGACATCGCCATGGCCCGCCTGAATACGGATGGATCTCTCGACACGTCGTTTACGGGTGACGGCCGAAAATGGATTGATCTGAGCGGCGGTGGCGATGATGCGGGTGCCGCCGTGGCCATTCAGTCCGATGGCAGTATCGTGGTCGTGGGATATACGAAGGGCTCGGGAGGCGACGATGATTTTGCAGTTGCCCGAGTCAAACCCAACGGCAGCCTGGACTATAGCTTTAGCGGTGATGGCAAGAAGGCGGTCGCGTTCAATATCGGCGGTAGTGCGTCTGATCGAGCGACGTCAGTGGCCCTGCAATCGGACGGCGCGATCGTCGTTGCTGGTTCGGCGACGGCCACGAATGGCGACCTTGATTTCGCCGTGGCCCGAATCAAAAAGAACGGGACGCTGGATAAAACATTCAGTGGCGATGGCCGCAAGACAATACCATTCAATCTGGGGGCCGATAACGCAGACGAAGCCACGGGGGTCGCTGTGCAGTCGGATGGTAGTATCGTCATCGGCGGTTACTCGCAGGTTAGTTCCTCGGGTGACTATGACTTCTCAGTTGCCAGGCTGACGTCGGTCGGCGAACTCGATACGCTCTTCGCGAGCGACGGCAAGAAATCGATTCCGTTTAACATGGGTGGCAGCGACTACGACGTGGCCAACAGCATGGCATTGCAGTCGGATGGCAAGATCGTGATCGTCGGAGCATCGATGGCCTCTGACCCGTCAAATACCGACTTTGCCGTGACCCGCATCGATTCCGAAGGGGAGCTGGATGCTGGGTTCGGAACCAACGGTAAGAAGACGATCCCGTTTGATCTGACCACGACAGACACGTAACAGTAGAGCAAAATTTGGACTGCGGTGATTTATCACCGCTATCCAATTTGTTTAGACGTGCGATTAAAGTTGCCGATGGATCTTACCGAGTCCATTACACCAAAAACTGTCCAGGTAAGTCCTGTCCCGTAAGGCAACGCCGTGAAGGCGTTTTTCTCGGGATTTTCGAGGGAGCTTGGTGCAATTCGTGATTCGAGTCGATGGGAGGGTGAGGCTCCTGCCGAACCGGATAGTCTGGCGAGAGTCGAATGACGCTTGCGGTTCGGCAGGAGCCTCACCCTCCCATCACGTCGAAATATCCTTCACGGCGAAGCCCGTAAGGGCGGGGGTTTTTCTATTCCTGCGCAGTTTATTCTGATGCGTCACTGAGCGTCGCTACCACCGGATAATTAGCTTGTCAAAGAGCACCGGCCGTTGGATAGCCCGAGGCCTGGTCCTGCATAGGAAAGCGGTGATGAATCACCGCAGTCCAAATTATTTATCGGCCTTCTTCTCAAACCGTCCAACGGGATACCCCTCCGCATACGAGATCACAAACCTCCCGTTGACGGTGGGATAAACAATATCCTCGCGGCGTTCGAAATCGCTGGGTCCCTCGCGTACGGCCGCCTTCGGGCTGTCGGGCAGCAAGTACTGATCGGCGACCTTAAAGACAATCAGCGTCCGGTTGCCCAGGGAATGCCCGGGGCTCAGGATGGCCTTGCCATCGACCTCAGCGGGAGTGATGAACCAGGGTTCGACGGTCAGCTTGGCCGACTCCATATTGGCGACCATCTCCCGAGCATCGGCGATGGGGCAGGACGTATCGTCAACTCCATGGACCACGATCACGCGCGCCGAATTCCCCAGCTTCTTCATCACTTCCAGATGAGTCGGATCACCGACAAACCGCAACTGCTGATGGTCGGGCGTCAGATAAAATGGATTGCTCGGATCCCGGCTGTAGCGAGCATTCAAACCAGTTCCCCCGGGCAGATTGAAGGCCATGTCGTCGGTCAGTCGAGTCATGCCGCACATGTCGATGTTACAGGCAAACGTCCGCGGCGCGAGCTTATTGACCATCAGCGTGACATTCCCGCCACCCGATCCGCCCGTGGCATAGACTCGGCCTTTCGCGAACGCGAGCTTCTGTTCGACCAGCGATTTTTCGAGCCAGCTCAATGCCCGCAGTGCGTCCAGGGCCTGCAGATAGCCGAAGTCATACGGTTCCAGTTCCGGCAAATCCTTGTCGCCACTCTGCAGGTAATCGACGCACAAACAAACGACATTGAAGTGCTCGGCCAGTTGGACAGGATTCGCTGTCCCCGCGCAACCAGTCCCGCCCCAGTTGTGCAATGACAACATCAGTCCCGTTTTCTCGGTCACGTTGGCCAGCTTACCACCGGGGAAGTGAACGGTCACCAACACCTGTCGCGGACCTGGCCTGAGCGGCCACTCCTGAGCCGGGATTTTCACAGTGCCGTTCGCGGCCGGCAGAGTGGGCCAGACATCGGCGGCCTGCAGGCGAATGGGGAACAGCCCGAAGAAACCAATAACAAGCACGACGACGCTAGGTGTCGACAATCGCATCGAATTAATCTCCCAGATATTTATTTAAGTTATTGGCAGCGAATTAAAGGAGACAGCGAATGAGACAATTCAGAAGGCTAACCAAAATCTGAAACTCGTAGTACAACTTTCATTGACCAGGCGAACAAGAGTTTTGAACCACGAATAACACAAATGACACGAATTACAATTCTCTAAAATTCGTGTCATTTGTGTTATTCGTGGTTTAAATTCTGATGATCAACCGCATGTTGTACTGTCTGTCATCAGTACCCTCCTGGAGTATTTGTATTCATTGGCTGCCTCTCTTAATTCGCTGCCGATCTTATCCTTATCATACTTTCGCCACATTGGAACTTGGCACGGCAATCGGTTGCAAGTCCGGGAAGACGTTCTGTGCCAGTTCCGCCACGTGCGGATGGCAGGTAAACAGCAGGACCTGCACGCGGTCGGTGATGTTTCCCAAGGCTTCCAGCGTACGTCGAGTCCGGACCGGATCAAAGTTCGCCAGCACATCATCCAGCACAATCGGCAGCGGTTCCGCCTTCGTGCAATAGTGCAGGACATAGGCCAGCCGGATTGCCAGGTACAGTTGCTCGCGCGTGCCCGTACTGAGTTGATCCGGCTCCAAGTCTTCATTGTTGTCCGCGCGATACACGAGCAAGGGGCGATTGGCATCGCGCGGCCGTTCGACTCGGTGATAGCGTCCGCCGGTCATCGCCGAGAACAGGTCGGAGGCTTCTCGCAGCATCTCCGGTTGCGATTCTTTCTCGAAGCGCTGCAAAGTCTGTTGCAGCAATTGGCGAGCAAACAACAATGGAACATACCGGTCCACCGCATTGGCCAATGCCGCACGTCGCTCGGTGATCGTGCTTTGGATCTCCGCCGCTGCGGCACTGCCATCCAACTGGTCCAGCGCGAGGCCCGTGGCTCCCTTGCGTTCGTTGGCTTGCCGCTCTTGATCTTCGAGCTCGCGAATGCGTTGTTCGAGACTCTGGCGTGAAGCCTCCAGCGCCGGATAGTCCACAGCCTGCAACTGCTGAGTGAATGCCGCTTCCTCTTCGAATTCCCGCAGATGCGTTAATTGTTGCTCCTTGGCCTCTATCTGCTGTTCGAGATCGCGAATCGTCTCGGCTCGGTGTGCTTCCTGCAGAAACTGCTCGTCAGTCGTGGCTTGGGCCAACTCCAGTAGCTTGTCACGCTCGCCGGCTGCAACGAGTTGCTGTTGCCGGACTTCATCCAACTTCAGGCGATGCTTCTGGAGTTCGCGTGACAACTCATTTCGTTTTTGATCGGTCGTGATGGCCGCCTGCAGACGATCGGCGAGATGCCGCGCGGCGACTTCTGTAGGCTGCAGCTTCCAGTCAGGTGCGACTTGTTCGCACAGTTCGAGCACGAACGGATCGAATTCCGCCAACCGCTGGCTCATCGCCGCAATCCGGTTTTCCAACCCAGGGATCTGTTGTAACTTGTCGCGTAAACTTTGCAGACGGCTGACGACAGTCATGGCCAGATCGGGATGCCAGTCAGCAGGAAATTGTTGAGCGGTCAGCCAACTGTGCCAGTCCTGAATGAATTCGTCGCGTCGCCGCGCCAGCGAGTGTTGCTCTTCGGCTAGTTGTTCGCCCGATTTTTCGAATCGTGCGACCTGGCGCTGGCACGTTTTCAGTTCCTGCGTCTGCTGCTGGCAATGCGCGACCCGCTGTTGCGCCGCCTCCAGTCGCTGTTCCGGTCCCCCTTGAAACTCAGGCAAGGCCAATGTGAGTCGCGCGGAAAATGCCTGACTCTCATTTTGCAGTCGTCCCATGTCATCCTGTAGATCCGCGAGTTTGGCGATTAGTTCCAAGGCTTGATCGTGCTGGCTCTTCCAGGCAACCATCGTGTCGGGGTCAAACGGTTCGAATGCACAAGGCTGCCACAGGACGCGCCATTGTTCGGTCAGCTTGTCCATCGCGGCCAACTGAGCGGTTAGCTCGTCCTGCTTCGTTGCCCGCGCCGACTGATATTGATCGACCTGTTCCTGTTGATGGACCAGTGAGGCGTTGCTGAACATCTTGTCGGAGTAATTGTCGGCCGCAACGGTGGCACGTTCAAATTCTGCTGGGAGTGATTCAACAGACTTTTCAATCGACGAAGGTTTGGTAGCCGCAGTCGCCTGTCCGGGGATGAAGTGCTGCTGAATCTGTTGCCAGGTGGCATCGCGCTGCGCCCGGAGGTCGCGTAAACCTTGCTGCGTGGGGATCTCTAATAAGCTGCCGCGAGCAGTTGCCAGATCACGCGACTGTTGCTGGAGTCGTTCATTCGCTTCCGACAAAGATTGTTCGGCGAAGGTGACTCGTTTGCGAGTCTCCGCGAAATGCTGTTGATAATGTTTGATCTGTTCGAGCGGCGGCACGGGCAGCATTTCCACCTGCGTCGTGCCGGCGGGCAGGGGAGGCGACAGCTTGCGAATCAGCGTCGTCAGAGCTCGCTGTTGTTTGGAGTGCTCTTTCGTCAGGCGAGTTAGTTCGGTCTCTCGCGCCACCTGATCGGCATGACTATTGAGCAGAGCTTGCAGGGCCGTGACGTCCGCAATCTCGCCAATGGCGGCCAGGTCTGCCTGAGTCTCCGCCCGCTCCTTTGTGAGTGCTGTCTCGCGCTCTGTGAGTCGAATCGATTCGTTGTCGAGTTCCCGTTTCGTTTCGGCCAGTTGCTCGCAACGGCGGCGCTGACCGGCATCGCAACGAAAATCCTCGAGATGCTGGACCGTCCAGTTGGAGATGACGTCTTCGATGCCGTGCTGCACTTGCTGTTGATTGGAATGAAGTTCCGCCTGCAACAACGGCAAATCGCGGCGAGCTTCCTCGACCGACTTGATGAGTTCCCGCGCACGTTCGATCTGGGAGCGTAGATTCAGCCATTCGTTCTGTGCCGGATTCTTTTGCAATTCGGCTTCGTTGTGTTGAATGTCGCGTTCGAGTGTCCCGCTCGCTTTCGCCAAACGCTTCAGCTCATCCTGCAGCTTGTCGAACTTCTGGCGTGCGTCGGCCGCCAAGGGAGAGACGGCCCCCAATCCACCGCGGCGTTCGTGCAGGTCAGTCAGTTCCCGCCAGATTGGAAACGCAGTCGCCAGTTTTTTCACTTGGACGTACTCACGTCGCAGTTGCGACAATTGCTCCGCGAGACGTTCTGCCTCTTCCCGCGCCGTATCGTAATCTCGCTTGCGCTGCAGATAGGTTTCGGTCTTGGTGATCTTCGCTTTGAGTTCGGTGCTGTGCTTTTTGATCTCCGCACAAATCGCCGGGATTTCCTGCTTGTTGCCCTTTTCCTTAAAAATCTCCATCGCTTCTTTAGAGAGCAGATCGAGAATTTTCTGGGGGTGAATCAATCCACCGACGCCGCTCCCATGGAGGGCATGCTGTACGGCCTCCATCTTGAGGCTGTCTTGTCCGGTGGCGAGCTCATCCAGACCAAACGCAAACACGCGTTGATAGAGTGACGCATTCGCCCCGCCGAGCAGCAATTGGACTTCGGCTTCGTTCGAACTGGCGGTTTCGCCTCCTTGACTGAGGCTCAAGTTGTCGGGGCGTCCTTTCCGCCGCCGCAGTTCGATTGACCGGCGATCAGCCAGTTCCAGCAACGCAGCGCCTTCCAACTTTTCGCCGGCAAATGCATAGGGGTTCTGGACCGCGAATCCAAACAGAATCTCACGGACAAACTGCAATAGAGTCGATTTGCCCGCTTCGTTGTGTCCGTGAATAACCTGCAAGCCATTCCCGACAAAGTCGAGCGAGGCTTCAGCAAAGTGGCCATAACGATAAGCGTGCAATCGTCGCAAACGCATAGAAGGTCCGTCACAGACCCCGGAGGGGTCACAGAGAGTAGCCGGTGGTTGAGCGCAGCGACACCACCGGATTGCGATAAACGATTGAATTCCGACCCTGGAGGGGTCGCAGAAACGTTGCTCTGCGACCCCTCCAGGGTCGAATACACCTAATTCTCCTATCCGGTGGTGTCGCTGCGCTCAACCACCGGCTACTCTCTTTAATCCCTCCGGGATACATACAAAAATTCCATCTCGCATAGTTCGCCAATTGTATGACGTCGTATTCAACTAGTCGTCTTTTGTGAGCTGATTCAACAACAACCCCTCTGCCGCCTTCAGCCAATCGCGCCGCTGGGCCGCACTCGCGAAATCAACCAGCTTTTCGGACTTGTCATCTTCGTCCCGACCGGCCAGCAAATCCGATTCTGTTTTGTCGATCAGCGGCTGCAGGCAGGCGAGAAATGCGGCGAACTGGGTGTCATCGGCTGCCAGTTGGTCGACGTCTCTTAACAGTTCGCCGATAAAATCCTGCCCCTCTTTCAACACGTTTCGATCAACTGGTGGCCGTGTTTGCCATTTGATCTTTTCGAGCCAGACGTCGTCGGAAATCTCGCCCACACGCGCCCGCAACGCCGCATCGGCCTCGCGTCGCGCCGCATCGCTATTCAACTGCCGGTGAGCTGCACAGCCCCCCTGGATGTTCAGCCGCACTCCCAACAGCCGTTCGTCCGCCGCGACGAGTTCCGTTTTGAGTTGGGTGGCGACCAGCTCGTACAGGTCGTCGAGATGATGGTGGGCGGATAACTCCAGCTCCACCTCTTTCCAGCGCAGGACGTCAGTTGAGACGAACTCGATGCTCTCGATTTCGCCATCTTCGACCGTGACGACGGCACAGCCCTTCGGTCCCGTTTCTCGAATGTGCCGGCCCTGGGTATTCCCGGGATACACAATGCGGCAGGCCCCTTCGTGCAGAATCTGCCGCTGATGGACATGTCCCAGGGCCCAGTATTGATAGCCCATGTCGACGAGCTCTTTGATCGTACACGGAGCATAGCTCGGGTGGTCCTCAATGCCACTCGCCCCGGTCGCGCTGGTGTGCAGAATCCCGATGTTCAACATGCCGCTCAGCGGGGCAGGGTACTTGGGGAGTAGACTCTCCCGCACGTGACGTTCGGCGAAACTCATTCCATGGATGGCGACGCCCAGCTCGGGCAGGATGACCGTTTCGGCCTGCTTATGATTGAACAGCTTGAAACGACCACCAGTCGGCCAAGGGACTTGCAACGACATTTCGGCCCGCGAGTCGTGATTTCCACGGATGACATAAACCGGGATTCCCTCCTTGTCGAGCCGCTGAAATTGCTTCACCACGAACAGGGCCGTGTTGAAATCCTTCCAGTCGTGATCGAATAGATCCCCGGCAACAATGAGAAATGCCGCCTGCTGATCAAGGCAGAGATCGATGAGTCGCACGAGCGCTTCGCGCGTGGCATTACGGACGCGTTCCACAGGCGCACCCGCGTATTCTTCCAGGCCTCGTAGGGGACTATCGATGTGCAGATCTGCGGCATGAATGAATTTCATGTCGCAAATTTTAACAGATCAAGGTCCGAAATCGCATGCCTCAGTGGTGATCGATCCCTTCGACTTCTTTGAACTCTTCGACTTCTTTGACCCCTTCGACCGCCCAAGTGCCAAGTGCCCCCGTGGCCGACGCTGCTAGCTTCGGCGTCCACAGACGCTGGCAGCGTCTGCCACGGGGGCTGGATCTGGATTGTTACGACGTGGCTTCTTTGAACTCTTTGATTTCTTTGATCCCTTCGACCGCCCAAGTGCCCCCTTGGCCGACGCTGCTAGCATCGGTGGACACAGACGCTGGCAGCGTCTGCCACGGGGGCTGGATATGGATTGTTACGGCGTGACTTCTTTGAACTCTTTGATTTCTTTGAATTCTTCACCCACCAGAAATCAGGCGAGCCGGGTCGATATTTTTCTGAGGCGACTTCTTTGAACTCTTTGACTTCTTTGATCCCTTCGAATGCCCAAGTGCCAAGTGCCCTCGTGGCCGACGCTGCTACCGTCATTGGCCACAGACGCTGGCAGCGTCTGCCACGGGGGCTGGATCTGGATTGTTACGGCGCGACTTCTTTGAACTCTTTGATCCCTTCGACTTCTTTGACTGAGACACACGGATCCCGGCATTCGGTGTGTACCCCTCCGACGCATCTCAGAGCGCTCGCCGCTTACGAATTGAAAAACGCCAGGTCTCGATATCCATTGTGAATGGTGGCGGCTGACCCATCCAATCAACTCACCGCTCGAATTCCTGGTATTTTCGCCGACTAGCCCATCAACAAACTTGATAACATCAGATACGAACTGAGTTTATGGAAAATCCCAAGACGATGTGCGCCCTCGAACTCTCGCGGATAGCCAGAAGAGATCAGGCAGGTGAGCCGGTTCCACGCGTCGAACCTACTTGCCGAATAAGCGATCGACGGCAGCACCAATATCCGGCTGCTTCATCAATGACTCGCCCACGAGCATCGCCGCCGCGCCGGCTTGCTGCAGCTTTACGACATCCGCGTGCGTCTTGATGCCGCTCTCGCTGACCAGCAGGCAGTCGGCCGGAATGCGGGGACTCAGGCGGACCGTATGGTCGAGATCGGTGATCATCGCCTTGAGGTCGCGATTGTTGATGCCGATCAGTCCCGGTTCCAGCTTCAACACGCGGTCAAGGTTTTCGGCCTCGTGGATTTCGATCAGTGTTTCCAGCCCGAGATTCGAGGCATAGAAATAGAGGTCCCGCATCTGGCAGTCGTTCAGGCACTCGGCGATCAGCAGAATGCAGTCGGCACCCGCGGCGCGGGCTTCCAGAACCTGGTACGGATCGATGATGAAATCTTTGCGCAACACCGGCAGCGAGACGGCCCCCCGCACGGCGACCAGGTAATCGAGATGGCCTTGGAAATATTTCTCGTCGGTGAGGACGCTCAGGCAATTCGCGCCGTGCTGCTCGTAGATGCGAGCAATTTCGACCGGATCAAAGTTGGCCCGTATCAAGCCGGCAGAGGGTGACGCCTTCTTGATCTCGGCGATCAGTCCCAGTTGGGGCGCGGCTGATCGCAGAGCGGCACAGAAGTCGCGGACGGGGGGAGCATCTGCCAGGCGGGCTTCGAGTTCACTCGCGGGACGCAACTGCTTGGCGGCGGCGATTTCCAACCGCTTGTGCGCGACGATCTCATCCAAAACATTGACGTACATCGTAAGACTGCTGCCGATCTGCACGGATTATTCATTAGCCGGAGGGCGTTAGCCCCCGGTTCCGATTTTGGCCCTGATTTCCCGAAGGAACCGGACGCTAACGCGTGCCGGCTGATGTTGCGGGTTGGCGGGAACTTCTTCGAATCAGGAACCCTCGAATATCCCCTGTGGGCGGGCAGATTGCAAGAATGAGTCTTCTGGGAATGACGAAATCCGAATGACGAAAGAATGACCAATGACGAATGACCAAATGAGATAGGAGTCTTGATCCGACAATTCGCGCCAGCAATCACGGATCAAAACTCGAGTCATCAGTTCGTCATTGGGTCATTGGTCATTCTTTCGTCATTCGGATTTCGACATTCGTCATTTGCCGATTACGGGTTCTCGATCCGGTCAAATTCGGCCAACGCATTGGGTTGCGTCGTCTGGGGGTGCCAGCTCGTCGATTTGCCCGCTACCCGAGGAGTGGTGTGAACCCACTGTTTGACAGCCAGTCGCGTTTGCCGTTGTTGGGCTCGCAACATAGCCCGTTCGTGAATCAGCTTTTGAGCCCGTTCTTCCTGGGCAGTGAGTTCGGGACCCGTCCGGCGGGGCGTATTCAGTCGGACGTTGGCACGGGGCGACTTCGGGACCATGTTGCCAGCGGTCGGCAGTTGTTCGCTCTTGTCAAACGTTTCCTCATCGAAGGCTTTTTCGCCATGTGCGGCGCTGGGTTGCGAGATCTGCTGGGTCGGCGCCTTGGACTCCGACAGCTTGGGCTCGAACGGGTCTGCAGACGGAACATCCAATTGAGGATTGTCCGGAATTTCTTCCAGAGTGAGTTCGGTCCTGGGGCTGACCATTTCCGCCGGCGCTGAGCCCCGTTTGGCGGGCGTGACGATCGAATCGTCCACGACAGCCGCGCGCTGCGGGCCCTGGGCCGTGACGAGGGGCGGAATCAATGCGACCGCGGGCCAGACGGTCATCCACAATCCCCAGAAGATCTTGCGCGCCATGGAAGCACACCCCTTGCTCAAACCTGTAGCCTGACTCTCCGAGTCGGGTCATCTTCATTCCCCGTCGTCGATCCAGGCAGACCGCGGTCAGCTCCCTGTCGCAGTCAACAGGGTCTCTGGTCACCAGAACGAGCCGGATACAGTCACTATCGAGCGGGGGGGAGGCTTGAGATCAAGAGAACGAAGAAGAGCGATACAAGAGTCGCAAGGATCGTGTTAGTTGTAGCGATTGTGCGACGTGTGGCGATTCTGTCGCCACGTAGGATAAGAATGAATCTGGCTCCCCTCGCCCTGG